>NZ_JAGGRD010000022.1:0-47809 GCF_018613005.1 Paenibacillus sp. ISL-20 | reverse complement strand
CTTAAGTTCAGCCTATATAGTTACTTGTAATGGGGTCTGAAGTGTGTTAATTTTTATGTAACGTTCTATTTTATTTATGGTGGTTACATTTATGAGGCGGAGGCGATGGTTATGAACATGAAGGAAGTGCTGCTCCAAAACTGGGATTATGCGATGGTGCAAGAGGATTGGTATCCGCCGATTCATCCTGCCCTGAAGGATGTTACGGTCGAGCAGGCTTTGTGGAAACCGGAAGGGCAGGCTGCGAATTCCATATGGGAGAACGTGCAGCATTTGCTGTATTACAAACAGCGTCTGCTCGGAAAATTGGAAGGGACACCGCTCCATAATGAAGGGATAGGCAATGACGAGACGTTTCTCATTCATGACACAAGTGAGGAGGCATGGAATACGGCTCGGGAGCAGCTTCAGGAAGTTCATGCTGCGTTAAGACAGAAGATTGAGGAGATGCCGGAGACAGAGGTTATCGAAACGCCGCAGCGAATACTTAGCTTAATCATGCATGATGCATATCATACGGGACAAATTGTTTTTCTCCGGAAGCTGCAGGGCTCCTGGCCAGCTAAACGCAGCGAATTATAAGTGCGAAATTCAACCATTCAGCCATCATAATACAATGCAAAAATAAGCCGGACAGGATGTCCGGCTTATTGTCATACCTATGGATCGGTTCAGTGCACTAACGGGCATTCGAGTTTTCTTCGCCCGGGGAATTCCGGTAAAAGTACCAGCATTCGTTAAGCAGCTTGATCTGACGTCTGTCCTTTTTGCGAAAGGCGCGTGTCAATTGATTGCAGAGCCATTGCGGCAAGGGTATCTCCTCCTCTTGCTAATTCCATCTGTATGGATAGCATATGGGGAAAAAGCCCAAAGCGTGCAGGTCTACCTCGATTATAACGCTTCTTCCTCGTACCATTGCTCAAGCTGCGCTTGGAGAGCCCGAATTTCGGTAAGCAGCGAGATAACTGGATATTCCGTTTCCTTAAGGGAAGCAAAGGCCAACTCAAGCTCATTTATGTATTCCAGACCACCTTGAATGCTCAGCGATTCCTGCAGCAGATCCAGATTGTCGCATTCGGCTACAGCTAGAGGCAGCTGAGGTTTGCCTGCGGCGGTGAGTTTATCAATTTCCTTATTGAGGCGTAAATTTAGAGCACTGAGCTGGTAAGCATAGTCACTGGGCATTTCGACAAATAACAGCTCGTCCTGTCCTTTTAAAATAACGTAGCGCATGTTTGGCATGATTGCAGGTTCTCCCTCCATACTTTCTACTTGACAGTGTAGCCCAGAGAGAAGTTAAAATTCAAGTAGCATTTATAAGGCAAAAGAAAGGATAGACATGGTGACGATGAACGAGATGAGCAATGAAGAACTGCAGGCATGGGTTGAGAAAATCTCGCTGGAGAGCTTCCGGGTTCCGTTCAGGCATAAGGCGACATTTAACCGGCGATTGTCCTCGACAGGCGGCCGCTATTTCATGAAAAGCCATCATATCGAGATTAATCCGCATCAGCTCGCTACGCACGGCAGGGAAGAGGTGGAGAAGATCATCAAGCATGAGCTGTGCCATTATCATCTGCATATCGCTGGTAGGGGATATCGGCATCGGGACGCTGATTTCAAAAACCTGCTGCAAGCCGTTGGAGGGAGCCGTTTCTGCAAGTCCTTGCCGAAGGGCAAGGCTGCGGGCCGTCGGGAGCCGGAACTTTATCGATATAAACTTCGCTGCAGCGCTTGCGGGACTGAATATCTGCGTAAACGGAAGATGAATCCGGCTCGTTATCGGTGCGGAAAGTGCGCCGGACGCCTTACGCTTCTGAAGCTTGACTCCCCTATGAAGTCATGATAAATTATTAATATCCAACTTAATGTTCCCTGATAGCTCAGTTGGTAGAGCACTCGACTGTTAATCGAGTTGTCACAGGTTCGAGTCCTGTTCGGGGAGCCATATGGAGAGATACCCAAGTGGCTATAAGGGGACCCTCTGCTAAGGGGTTAGACTGCGTAAGCGGTGCGAGGGTTCGAATCCCTCTCTCTCCGTTGAGCATTACATCGAAGAAAGCTCCCATCACAAAGTGATCGGGGGCTTTTTTTGCATAGGGATGAGAACCCTGGATAGGGTTCGTCGGAGCATAAGCAGCGTTAGGAATACTTCGCAGTCTCGACCGAAGGGAGAGTATCCCTCTCTCTTTCGCCTAGCGTAAATGGGGGCAGAGAACAATGAAACAGATAATTGCTATGGGTGGCGGCGGTTTCTCGATGGAACCGGATAATCTGCTGCTTGATCGCTATATTTTGGCACAAGTACCGAAACAAATACCTGAGGTGTGTTTTGTTCCGACGGCAAGCGGGGATGCGGATGGTTATGTTGAACGTTTCTATCATGCTTTCCGGACACTGCCGTGTACTCCCAGTCATCTGTCGCTGTTCCAACCGAACTTTGCCGATCTTCGGTCTTTTGTGCTCGAGAAGGATATCATCTATGTTGGCGGGGGCAATACCCGGAATATGCTGGTCTTGTGGAAGGAATGGGGCCTGGATCAGATACTCAAAGAGGCGTATGAACGGGGTGTCATCTTAACCGGGTTAAGCGCTGGTTCCATTTGCTGGTTTGACCAAGGAGTGACGGACCCGTTGAACGCGCCTTTGTACAAGCTTGAGGGTTTGGGTATATTACAAGGCAGTCATTGCCCGCATTATGATGGTGAGAGCAAAAGAAGACCTGCCTATCATAAACTTGTGCTTCAAGGTGAGGCACAAGCAGGATATGCTGCTGATGATGGGGTTGCTTTGCATTTTATGGACGGACGGCTGCATAGGGTCGTAAGCTCAAGGAAAAATGCACATGCATACCATGTGGGACTCGAAGGAAATCGCGTTCAAGAAGAGAAGTTAACGCCGGATTTTTTAGGCTGATTTATAAGCCGAAAAAGCTCCGAAAATAAATATTAAAATTCACGAAAAAAAAGCTTGCCAGCATTTTTGAAATTATGCTATACTCAATCTTGTCGTCACGGCGACGTGGTTAAAGTGGCCCGTTGGTCAAGGGGTTAAGACACCTCCCTTTCACGGAGGTAACAGGGGTTCGAATCCCCTACGGGTCACCACTTTCTATATAACTTTCTTATATGGCAGCCGCACGATTGTCATCGAGAGCCATTAGCTCAGTTGGTAGAGCACCTGACTTTTAATCAGGGTGTCGAAGGTTCGAGCCCTTCATGGCTCACCATTTTTATGAAGTAATGAAATGATGTATCCCTTATATTATGCGGTAGTGGTGGAATGGCAGACACGCTATCTTGAGGGGGTAGTGGGTGTATACCCGTGGAGGTTCGAGTCCTCTCTACCGCATACGAACATTAAGAAGAAGCTCCGCACTTTGTGCGGGGCTTTTTTTGCGTTTAAGAGATATGAGAAAGTATAAACTTCGAAGCATGGCCTGCCTGATATCGCAAGAAAAACAACATCTAAACGGGTCTGTCTTCTCTAGAATGGACGTCGATAGACGTTTTTTTCTATATCAAGGTTTACATAGGATTTATCACGGTTTTCATTGATTTTCAGTGCGCGTTTATGCAAAGCGGGTGTTTCATCTCTGGTCAGAAGTTTAATATCATAACGTGGACGAGCAACAACTTCAAATTACCTATAAGGAGTGATTCAGAATGGCTAATAACAACAATGGAAAGATGAGCCGTGAAGAAGCAGGACGTTTAGGTGGAGAAGCAACTGCGAACAAACATGACAAAGAATTCTACCAAGAAATCGGACGAAAGGGCGGCGAAGCAACTTCCCGTTCCCATGACAAAGACTTTTATCAGGATATCGGTAAAAAAGGCGGAGAATCCACGTCAAACTCTCATGATAAGGAATTTTATCAGGAAATCGGCCAGAAGGGTGGGGAAGCGACTTCCGACTCCCATGGCAGAGAATTCTATGAGGACATCGGACGCAAAGGCGGCGAGGCTACCTCGGATTCCCACGGACGTGAGTTCTATCAAGAGATAGGGCAGCAGGGCGGCGAAGCCAGAAGCGGCAGCGACAGCAACGGGGACGGCAAGATGAGCCGTGAAGAAGCGGGCCGCAAAGGCGGCGAGGCGAGAGCTAGGCAGCGCCAACGGGGGAACTAATGACAATCCGGTGTATTTGAGATAAAGTTTCCCTCCCTTGGAGAGGACTGAATTGCTAACATGCGAAAGATCCGCCTCATCCACACCATTTGAAAAGCAGCAGCTACGACTCCCTGACAGGGAGCGCGTGGCTGCTTTCTTTTTGCCTTACATCGTCATACGTTAAGGTGGAAAAGAGAAGATCGTGCTGGACTTTTGGGACGGTGTGTGATAATTATATGATAATGATAACCATTCTCATTTAAGGTTGGGGTCTGTACATATGGTAAACCTATCGACGAACAGCAGTAGCAAAAAAGCACCACGTGAATACAGCGGGCTCATGGCCCGTTTATGGAATATGGATATTGTTCATGGACAAGAGCTCTCCTTGGAGCAGCAGTTGGCAGTGCAGCCAGCCCTTATCATCCCGCTGAGCGGAGAAACCTGTTTACAACAGGCAGAGCAGATCACCCGTATGAATAAGGGGTGTGTTTATTTTTGTGCAGCAGGGTCCACTTTCGGAATTACGAGTGCGGATCACAAGAGTTCCGAGGAACACGAGCAGGCTTCGGTTGCAATCCTTCATTTTAGTTTCATGGAAGGTGTCTCAGGCTGCGGTCGATTACATGAGGTGGACAGCCCCGCTTTCATGCCCTATGACGGCATCTTTGTCATCAGCTCTCCGGACCGCTTGAATCTCGTCTGCAGGTCGATGTACAAGGATTTTCACAGCAAGGAGCCCATGAAGCAATGGAGGGTTCAGTTGGATTTTCAAGAGCTGCTATATACAATGATTGCCGAGTGCAGCCCATACTCCAAGAATGATAAGCGGCAAGCGCTGGAGCGGGTGAAGGAGTATATTGAGGAGCATTATGATGAAGATTTAACGATTGAACAATTGGCGAACCTCTCCGAGCTGAGTCCTAAGTATTTTGTAGAAGTATATAAGAAGACGTATGGGTGCAGCGCAATGGATTATTTGGCCCATGTCCGTTTGAACAAGGCGAAGCAGCTGATGCTGGGCTCGGATTCTTTGCTGCGTGAAGTGGCGCATATGGTGGGGTATAAGGATGAATTTTATTTTAGCCGCAAGTTTAAGAAGGCATTCGGGATTTCCCCCTCGGTGTATATGAAGACAAGGAAAAATAAACTGGCGATGTACGGCTCCACAGCCCTCCTGGGTTACGCCATGCCGCTGGATTTCACGCCGTATGCGGCTCCGCTTCATCCGAAGTGGTCACAGCATTACTATAACATTCTTGGGCCGGATATCCCGGTCCATCTGGATGCATACCGCCAGAATCATAACAAATGTGTCAATCTGGAGAAGCTGGCCTCGGCACGCCCGGAGCTCATCGTCTGTGCACAGGGGGTGGAGGATTGGGAGAAGGAGCAGCTTCGGCTGATTGCCCCCCTCTACGAAATGCCGGCAGAGCAGGCAGGGTGGCAGTTTAATCTGTTAGGTCTCGCTAAATTACTGAACAAGCTTCCTGAAGCAGAGCAATGGATTGAAACGTTTCATCATAAAATATCGACTTATCGTGAGAAGCTCCCCACTGAAATGATGGAAGCACGCACGCTTTTGACCGCACGCCTGCATCAGGATGACCTGATGGCTTACAGCCATCCGGGCATGAAGGAACTATTATTTGATTATTTCAATTTTCAGCCGGCTATGCCTGTGGACTGGGAAGATGCGGGATGTTTAACGATTGAGCAGATCAAGGAGAGCCGCGCAGACCACATTCTGCTCTTGATCCGTCAGGATTCTGAAACGTTGGCGAATTGGAGAAAACTGCAGGCAACGCCGGAGTGGATGACCATTCCTGCGGTGCGAGAGGGAACGTTCCATCCATTATCCTCTTACCCTTGGCGCGAGTACTCTCCCATTGCGATGGAGCAGATGGCGGAAGAGGCCTTCCGGTTGTTTTCCGGAAATTGTCCATGAGGAATCCGGGTATTTGTCCATGGTACTAAGAGAGCAAATCCTATACTATGATCAATAATGATAATCATTATCAATTATTCGAGTGATCATAGATCATGGAAGGGGTATCAGGAGAGAGATGAAACGAATGAAATGGGTTTTGGGGTTATTGCTGGCATTTGCGTTGGTACTGTCCGCTTGCGGTGGAGGTAACGAGGCTAAAGATACAGACGGAGCAAGCACGAATAATGCAGCAGAAAGCACGAATACAGTCGGGGAGGATAACGCTGCGAAAGAAGAAGCGACCCCTGCATCGTCCGATACTAAAGTTGTGAAATACCTCGATCAGGAATATACGCTTCCGGCCAAAACGGAGCGCATCGTCATCACGGGTGCCGTTGAAGCCATGGAGGATGCCATTGTGTTGGAAGTGAATCCGATTGGAGCCATCACTTTCTCGGGTAAATTCCCGCCGATGTTTGAGTCGATCACGAAGGACGCCCAGTCGGTTGGTGAGAAAATGGAGCCGAATTTTGAAACGATCCTGTCTTTGAAGCCGGATGTGATTTTGGCATCGTCCAAAGCCAAGCCTGAAGTCATTGAACAGTTGAACAAAATTGCTCCCACGATTCCGTACTCCCATATCTCGACCAACTGGGAAAGCAACCTGAAATTGCTCGGCGAGTTAAGTGGCAAACAGGAACAAGCGGAACAGGAAATCGCGAAATATAAAGAGGACTTGGAAAAAGTCAAAGCGACGATTGGAGATAGCCTGAAGGACAAGAAAGTTCTGGCGCTTCGGGTTCGTGCAGGTGAGATGTACATCTATCCGGCAGGGGTGTTCTTTAACCCGGTATTGTATGAGGATTTGGGGATTGAAGTACCGGCTGAAGTAGCCGCAGCCAGAGCACAGGAACTGATCTCGAAAGAGAAGATTGCAGAGATGAATCCGGATTACGTATTTGTCCAATTCTCGCCAGATGAGAATAAAGATACGCCGAATGCTTTGGAAGAACTGCAGAATGATCCAATCATGAAGAACTTGAATGCATTCAAGAACGGCACCGCTTTTGTCAACGTGGTGGATCCACTCGCTCAAGGCGGAACTGCGTACAGCAAAATCGAGTTTCTGAAAGCTGCGGTCGAAAGCCTGACAAAGTAACATCAAACATTTCAGTATAAACCTATAAGGCGTGTTGTTCATGGGGTTCAAAAAATCACTGCCGGCTGTCATCCTTGTGATGGCCCCGGCAGTCTGTTTATTGCTCATAGCGGCCTCCATCCTGTATGGAGCCAAGAATATTACGATGGATACCGTTTGGGATTCCATCTTTGCTTTTGATTCGGAGAACATCGATCATCAGATCATTGTGAGTTCTCGATTGCCGAGAGTCGTCGGCGCCATGCTCATCGGCGCTTTTCTCGCGGTATCAGGTGCGTTAATGCAAGGAATGACAAGGAACTATTTGGCGTCCCCATCCATCATGGGGGTATCCGACGGTTCGGTGTTCGCGGTGACACTGTTTATGGTATTTATCCCGAACGCCAGCTCCAATATGTACATTGTCAGTTCGTTGATCGGCTCCGCCATCGGAGCAGCCGTCGTATTCGGCTTGGCATGGCTTATTCCTGGCGGACTCAGCCCGGTTCGACTGGCTATACTCGGAACCGTAATTGGGACGTTTCTTAGCGGTACCGCAGAGGCATTGGCGGCCTATTTTCAAGTATCGCAAAATATCAGCTTCTGGTACAATGCCCGACTGCACGCAATGGACCCGGAGCTGATTAAATTGAGCATTCCGTTTGCAATCGTCGGTTTATGCCTTGCCGTCGTTTTGTCCAAATCGATCACGCTGCTGTCGCTCGGGGACGAAACGGCCAAGGGGCTCGGTGTGAATACATGGCTGATCAAAGCCCTTGCGATGCTGGCTGTTGTTATTCTGACCGGCGTATCTGTTGCGCTGGCGGGTAAGGTTGCTTTTGTAGGTTTGATTATTCCTCATATTGCCCGTTTCCTGTCCGGCTCGGATTATCGATGGATCGTACCGGTGTCGGGCGTGCTTGGTGGCATGTTTCTGGCATTATGCGATATTCTCGCACGGTTTGTGAATGATCCGTTTGAGACGCCCGTGGGTGTTATTACTTCGTTGATCGGCGTTCCTTTCTTCCTTTATTTGATCAAGACGAGGGGAGGGGCTCAGCGTGCGTAACACCTACTATCGATTCCCGATTGTTCTTACTGGAGGAATCTTGGTTGTATTGACTGCCGTATATTTCAGTCTGACTAACGGGACGTTTGATATGTCCATCAAGGAAGTATTTCAGACACTGCTGCGGCTGAGTCCCAATTCCGATTTTGATCTCGTCGTGTTTGAATTCAGGTTGCCGCGTATTGTGCTTGGCGCTCTCGTTGGGTTTGCGCTGGGTATGGCCGGTGCCGTTATCCAGGGGGTTACCCGCAACGGACTCGCGGATCCGGGCATACTCGGCATCAATGCAGGTGCAGGCATGGCGGTTGTGTTGTTTATGTTTTTGCTGCAAGGACAGATCACGATGACCGGCTGGCTCGGGGTTATGATGATGCCGATGTTCGGTATCGCTGGCGGCTTGGCGGCGACTACGGCCATATTTATGTTCGCGAGAGAAAACGGAAAGCTGGATCCACAGCGGCTAATTCTTGTGGGGATAGCGATTGCCTCCGGCTTCGGTGCTATTACGATGTTCCTCTCGCTGAAAATGAATCCATCTGACTATGAGATGGCCGTAGCTTGGCTGGCCGGCAGCCTTCACAGCGCCAACTGGAAGTTCGTGGTCACGATGCTTCCTTGGCTCATTATGCTGCCGCCTATCATTTGGCTCCGCTCTCAAGTGCTCGACTTATTCCAGCTGAGCGAGGAAAGCGTGAAGAGTGTCGGGGTATCCGTCGAGCGTGAGAAAAAGGTATTACTTCTATGCAGCATCGGTTTGGTCAGCGCGAGCGTTGCCGTATCCGGCAGCATTGGGTTTGTCGGTCTGATCGCTCCGCATCTGGCGAGGCAACTGGTTGGGCTGCGGCACAGGCATATCATCCCGATCAGCGGTATTGCAGGTATGGCGATTGTGGTCATAGGCGATTTCATCGGCAGAACGATATTCGCTCCGGCCGAGCTGGCTGCAGGCATTGTGGTGTCCGTGATCGGGGTTCCGTATTTTGTCTATCTATTAATTCGCATGAGAAAATAAAAGCAGCTTTTGGGAGGATCACATGAATCGTTATCAACAGCTGGTGGTTGAGGACAGGGAACTCACACTGTATTTACCTCCTTCTTATCACGAGTCGGACCGTTCCTATCCTGTTGCTTATGTACAGGATCAAGGAGATATGTTCACGGACTGCCTCAACTATCTGCATCATCTGTTTGCAGCAGGCCAACTGGTCGAGGTCATCCTGGTCGGCATATCGTCTACGAACCGGAATCGTGAGTATACGCCTTGGCCGGCTGAGCCGCTGCTGGAGGGCAACCCGCCTTTCGGCGGGGAGGGCAGAGCTTATGTCGATGAGGTTGCGGATGTCATCAAGGCATACATAGACAGACAGTACCGTACACTTGCAGAACCCGAGCACACGGCGATCATTGGCGGTTCCTTTGGTGGTTTGATCTCGATGTTCGCGGGGTATTGGCGCGCAGAGACCTTTGGACGGATCGGGATGCTGTCGGCTTCGTTATGGTATGACGGGGTTATGGATTACATCAGACAGCAGGGAGAATTGCCCGCCGGGCTGAGAGTGTATATGTCTGTTGGACAGTTGGAAGGTGCGTATAAGAAAAATGCGCAGAAACATATGTTTTCGAATAACGTCGAGGCCCATCGGTTCTGGAGCGAACAAGGGGTGAGCCCCGAGCGGATCCAACTGGCGGTAGATCCTGATGGAACCCATGATCCCATCTTTATGGCCAGAAGATTTCCGGATGCACTGCGGTGGTTGTTCGTCAAGGAAACATATGACCAAGCGTCGGGGATGGCACAAGCTCAGCATGAGGGTATGGGTAATCACAAAAAGCACGAAAAGGACCAAGAGCACGATAACCGCGATAACCACAATAACCACAATAACCACAATAACCGCGATAACCATGATAACCATGATAACCACAAAAAGGGCCCTTTGTTTGACATACCGGGAACGGTGACATGGTCCATGCAATCCGACGTCACAGGCCGTGAATACCGTATTTTTATTGCCGAACCGATGGGGCCGCCACCCGAAGGCGGTTATCCTGTATTATATTCGCTGGATGCCAATGCGACCTTTGGATCGCTTGCGGAGGCAATTCGAGTGCAATCCCGGACGCCCCGTGGCATTCCCTCGGCGCTTATTGTCGGGATCGGCTTTGACAGCGACAGTCCCATTGTGAGCAGCGAGCGTTTTTATAACTTTACTGAATATGCGGAAGACCATGAACTGCCGGTCCGTCCTAACGGATTGGATTGGCCGGAAACAGGCGGCGTTGAAGCATTCCTTACGTTTATCGAGTCTCAGCTGAAGCCAGCCGTAGAGCGTCAATACGCGGTGAACCGTTCGAAGCAGGCGTTGTTCGGGCACTCGCTCGGTGGTTTTTTTACCTTGTATACATTATTCACCAGACCGGAAGCCTTTTCGCGGTATATTGCGGCCTGTCCCTCGGTGTGGTGGAAAAACTACGTGCTGTACAAGCGATGGGAAGAGGGAAAAATCCGTTTACAGCAGAGTGGACAGCGCAATGCGCTGCGTCTGTACGTGGGAGCCGAGGAGAAGCCGTCCATGGTGCAAGACGCCAGGGAACTCTATGCATTCCTCAAAGGGCATGATGAGGTGCTGGAGACTACGTTTCATGAAATTGAGGGAGAAGGCCACGTCTCGGTACTGCCTGCTCTGATAAGCCCTCTGCTTCGTTTTGTGAACGCGTAATATGAGAATGATGATTTAAGCATAAATAAGCAGCCTCATATCCAGTGATAAAGCCGGATAATGAAGCTGCTTATTCAGTGTTGTTGCATGTAGGCGGAGAGTTAATCCAGTAATTCCGGATCATCAAGGATGGAAGAGTACTTCGGGTATAATCTGCGAATGCAACCCGGACAGATATCGTGGGTGAATTCAATAGGGAGGCGGCTCTCCAAATAGCTCTCCACAGGTTCCCACTCTTGCCCGTGGTGAACGTATTTGCATACGGCGCAGATCGGAATATGCCCGGGAAGGGGAAAGCTGTGAGCCAGCGCTTGTTCCAGCAGCAGTTCCTTGTGTTTGAACTTCGTAATATCCGTAAATAATATCATAGCTCCGTGAATACGGCTGTCCTTGTTGATAAGCAGCGGCAGTACCTCACATAAAACCCAAATCTCTTGGCCATTCCATTGCACCGCATATTCAAAGGAATAATCAGGCAGCTTACCCAGCATAACATCTCTTACGGAGGGCACATCCAACTCATGGAAAAAATGATCAAATGAAGCCAAACTCAAGGGCTGGGAAGCGATATTAAAAAAAGATGCCCCCTCCCACCCAAACTCAGCGGAAACACCATATCTTTCGGCCATGGTAATGAGTGGATCGTTAATTTTGTCTATGATGCCATCCGGGGTAAGGATCATCAGTCCTTTATTCAAGGAATGAACCGCATTATTCCAGGATGTGATCATGGTATCGTAGGGCAAATGACTCGCTCCTCATACTAAATAGACTCATGACTAAAAGATACAACGTTCCATGAGTACTATGGTATAATTTAGGCAATATATATTGATTATACACTTAATTAAGTGGTTTTGCAAGAGAAAAATACGTACATAAGTAATTTTCTTTCAAAGAGAACTAGGAAGGCGGTTGTTTGATGCAGTCTATTTACCAACGAATCGAACATCTCATAGAAAGCCGAGGCATGACCAAGAAGGCGTTTTGTGAAACCCTCGGGATCAGCACAGGAAATTTTGGTGATTGGAAGAGGGGGAAAACAACGCCGAGCACGAATAAATTAATTGAGATTGCAGCATTCTTTTCCGTAAGCTTGGATTGGCTGATTATTGGCAAGGGCAACCCTACCCGAGTCAGGGAGGCGCGTGGGGAGTATGGAGTGGACTCGGAATCTTCCGATCTTCCCTTAATGTCCGGATTGGCAGAGAATGAGAAGGAGTTTATCCGTGAATATATTGAGTTTTCAGCCTACCGGAAGGAAAAGCGAAACGACTAGAACTAGCTGCTCTTCCGCCTAAGCCAATGACCCATAATTTGGTTCTTTACTTTTGTATGATGGAACAGTATAATAGGGAATGTTCGCTACAGAACATCCCTTATAACATGCGGTAGTGGTGGAATGGCAGACACGCTATCTTGAGGGGGTAGTGGGTGTATACCCGTGGAGGTTCGAGTCCTCTCTACCGCATACTTTATGAAGAAGCTGTTTATCAAGAGGAATTCTTCCTTTGATAAACAGCTTTTTTGTTTGCCTATCCCGAGCTGGGAACATGCTGTTTCTTTTGCGAGTTGCCCTATTTATCGTTTCAATTTGTGCTGCAAGTTTAAAGAATACATGTAGAGACCATAATAGGGCATGAAGGAGATGAACGAACATGAAACCATTATACACAGCAGATGTAAAAGTCATTGGAGGGCGTGAAGGCTCTGTTGAATCTACGGATGGGGTGCTTAATCACAAATTAAGCATGCCGAAGGAGCTTGGAGGACCGGGCGGTAACGGAACCAATCCGGAGCAGCTGTTTGCGGCCGGCTATGGCGCCTGTTACGAAAGCGCCCTGGCTAATATCGCCCGTAAAGAGGGCGTCGAGCTCAAGGACGTTGTGATACACTCCCAGGTTATGATCGGAAAGGACGAAGGCGCTGACGGCTTTAAGCTTGCAGTGAAGCTGAAGATCGAAATGCCGGGTATCGAACGAAGCCAGGCGGAGGATCTCGCGAAGAAAGCGCACGCGTTTTGTCCGTATTCCAAAGCAACCCGGGGCAACATCGACGTGGAGTTAAGCGTAAGCTGACCATAAAAGAAGGAATTCGGATGGCTCTCTGACAATGGAGGGTCATCTTTTTTTGTCGGCTTATGATGCTGAATATGAAACTTTTTACATGATGCTCCGTATTTCAGTTAAAGCTATGAAATGGAAAGGGGCGCTTAAGATGCGTATTGAACAAATGATAGAGGAACGGTTTGTATGCAGCAAATGTGGAGGGAATCACTGCCAGACAAAAGAGGTCTCGATGTCAGGGGCCGGGCTGAGTAAGATGTTTGATATTCAGCACAATCATTTCCTATTTGTTTCCTGCACGAACTGCGGATATGTGGAAGTGTTCAACCCGGATATATTAGAAGGTAAAAAGAGGGGGCAGCTTGGCTCGATCCTGGATGTGTTCTTCGGTTGACATCACCCCTAAAATTCTTTAATATGACTAAGTACCAGAAAGTACAAACCAGTCATAGGGAATTTAAATAAAATAAACGGGTGATGAACATGCCATACAGACCGCAGATTGCAAATGTGACCACAGCTGGAAGCAATGAAAAAGAAGGGCTTTACGAATTCATTATCCACACGGCTGACGGAACGGATATTCGCGTATTCTATAACCGCTTCCCGGAATGGAAACTGACTGCGCTTAGCCGACTTGGGAAAGTACCTTGCCCGGTTTGTCGTAAGGATTTCATATGCAAATGCATGGAGAAATTCTCAAACGAATTTGACCAGCAGATGAAAGACGGCGAGTGGCTGAACAAAGCTGCTGAGTAATAAACCAATAAGCGTACTTGATCAAGCGTAGGAGAGGGCTCCTGCGTTTTTTCTTGTTTAAGGGTATGGGAAGGGAGCGAAGGAGTATATGAAGGATCGTGCAACGGAAAATCATGAGGAATATGCCATTGTGCTGATTGATGGTGTGTGCCATTTGTGCCAGGGTCTGACGCAGTTCATTATCAAGAGAGATCCTGCGGGTGCCTTTCGCTTTGCTTCGCTGCAATCCGAGATTGGGCAGGAGCTGTTGAGGCAGGGAGGGCTTAGTGGAGATACTACGGAAACGATGGTTCTAATTGAACAGGGGAAGTATTACACAAGGTCGACGGGCGCTCTTCGGATTGCACGACGCCTTCGTTTTCCTTGGCCGCTGTCGTACATTCTGATTCTTATCCCTCCTTTTTTACGGAACCTGGTGTACCGCTGGGTGGCGAAGAACCGTTACCGATGGTTCGGACAATCCACTGAATGCATGGTTCCGACGCCGGAGATTCGGCGCCGGTTTTTGTCCTAATCCAATTGTATTAATGATGATGTTCTGCCGTACCTTCTTGAAATGTCGGAGTTCCTGCTTGCAGGTAGGCAAGCTCGGCCTCCGACAGTTTGCCGACCGCGAACGGTTTCTGGGGAATGATGATGGAACCGTTGTTGCCGCTGTGCAGCTTGAAAAAATACAGCCCCTCTTTATCGAAGGTTTTGGTTACCTTATATTTGCCATCACCGACCTCTACCGCATCCGTCATGGGATCCCGCAGGGAGCCGTCATGGCTCCACAGCTCGTAATGAACAAAATCCGCATCGGGTACTCTTTTGCCATCCTGGGTAAGGATAATCTCGATGGTCTCCGGTTGATGCACAGATAACGTCTCGGGAATGTTCACCTCGGCGATCAGCGGGATTTCTTTTTCATACCGGTTGGCTGCATCGGGATTGGCCGAGCAAGCGCTCAGCAGCAGGGACGATAGCAGTACGGATAATATAAAACGGCTTTTCATGATCATGAAACCGCCACCCCTTATTGTAGTTTGAGTATATAACCGAATCAGGCATTCAGAAATGTCTTGATCGCCGGTACCCTCCGAACGATGACATAATCGATGATCCACACGATGATGAGGGACAAGCCCACAAGCGGGAATAGGATCCCCAAAGCGATGAGCAGCAGAAGAAACAGCCTCATTTTTTTGGCATCTACCTCGGGCGCTTTTGGTGCCCCCAGTCCATGCTCCGGTTTTCGCTTCCACCACAAGTACAAACCGCTTACCGCAATAAAAATGATTCCTATGCATATAAGCAAACTGAAGATTTGGTTGACGATGCCCAGCTGCGTTCCTTTATGCAGCGTAATGCCAAGGGCAACGGCTTTGCCGACGATTCCGTAATGATCATAGCGATAATCCGCCAAGACCGCGCCGCTGTACTGGTCGATATGCATGGTAGCCTCGTCTTGTGCTTTGGGCGGATAGGCAGACAATGTGTACACCCCGTCCGCTTGCTGCGGGATGCTGATGGTGTAGCTTGGATGGATCCCCTCACTTCGGGCCACATACATCACATCTTCGATGGGAAGCGGGGTAAAGTCGGAGATGGTCGAATTGGGAACCGCCAGATTCTCGGCGGCCCAAGGTACTTCGGCCACTTCCTTGGTCTGCATGACATGGGAGGATGGCGCACTGCCCGACCAGATGGAAGGCGGATAGCCGGCACCGGTATTGGTTGCCATGGTTTGAAAATTACTGCCCCACAGGCCTGACCAGGGCAATCCGGTCATAATAAGAAACAACATGCCTGCGGCAATCCAGAATGCGGGAACGGCATGCAGGTCTCTGCGAAGAATCTGCTTGCCCTTGCCCAGACGCGGGTACAGGATGCCCGCGAGGCTTCTTTTCTTTTTGCTTTTGTTTTTGTTTTTATTTTTCGGAAACCACAAATACACCCCGGTCATGATCAGCACGATCGCCCAGCAGGCGGCAAGCTCCACGATCCGGTCCCCCACGGTTCCGACCATCAGTTCGCCGTGGAATTCCTCGATTTTGTCCATGATGCGGTCTTTGTCTTTCAACTCGCCTATCTTCTCTCCCGTATAGGGGTCCATGAAGACGGTCATGGATTCGCCCCCTGAGGTCAAACTAATCTCTGTAGATCGGGAGTCCGACTCGCCGGGGCGGTATTTCGTGATCGCAGCGTCAGGGTAGAGCGCTTTAACTTGTCCGACCAGCTTGCTGGGCGTTACCCGTTCAACCTGAGGGGTTACCGTGTAGTAGTCCCGATATAGCGCTTGTTCAATCTGAGGCTTAAATAAGTAAACGGAGCCGGTGATAGCCAGGATGATCAGAAAGGGAGCGAAGATGATGCCGGCATAGAAGTGCCATCTCCAGACGGTTTTGTAACATGCGGCAGAGCTTGGATTTGGCGTTTGACTTTCATTTGGTTTGCTTGCTGGAGGTTTCTTTTTCCCCATGGCTGGTGGCTCCTTTTCAATGACGGCTAAAATTTATATAAGATGAACATGAGCGTTCATTTCATATATCAATTGAGTTTACTTCGGGGCGCGGAAACCGGCCTGGACGGCTTCTGCCTCGCTGCAGAACCACTGCTCCTGCTTCGTGCGCCCATAGTATGGAGATTCCGGTGTGTGGTAGATTTTTTCACCCTTCGAGTTGATGTTGCCTTTGATGTCGCAGCCTTGCTTTGACTTTTGGCTGTTCTCTTTCGGGGCTTGGGTTGCTGCTGTGCCATTGCGGCTGCTGTTGTTCTTGTTGTTGGCGTCGTCCTGCTCCTCCGGATGGAAGCCGTCTTCCTGGGCATAGTTCTCTACGCTCCATATGCCAAGCGCCTTGTCCCGGCTGATCCGCTGCAAGTCATCAAATTTGTCTACATAGCGGGTGTTGGGCGGGTAGATATAGGCCACGCGGGCGAGTCCTTCTTCAAGCAGCGATTCCTGGACCATTTTTCCGTCGGCATATACATAAGCAAGAAGCCTGGAGTATTTATCCCGGTTCGGACCGATATCAAATTCCAATTCAAGTTGATCGGCTTGTTCCACCAGATCCTTCGTAAAAGCCTTGGCCTCGGGCCCGAATGGCTGTACGCCCAGCTTCGGATGACTCGTCTCAGGCGTGTCGACCAGGAGCATCCGAACGTTCTCCTTTTTGCCTTCGAACATTACGCTGATGGTGTCTCCGTCAACGGCTTTAACCAGTTCCACGGCTACCCGCGGAAGATTCAGATCATCGGTTGGATAGGTCGTTTGTTTGGAATTCGTCGTGCTGGTCTTTGACTTGGCTTCAGATTTAACGGTTGTTGCGGTTTCATTGTTTGATGTCGCAGGGGACATCAGCGGCTGGCTGCAGCCGGATAATAACAGCAGGGCGGTTAGAAACGCGGCTAATATACGTTTGTTCATGGGTGTCACTCTCCAAGCTTGGAAGTATTGGTTTAGATGGTTTAGGAGTTTATATATGTTAATTCTATATAAGAAGTTTCTATATAGAGAACACTCGTTCTAAGCCTATATAGTAGGACATTTATCCTTGTTTTGACAATAGTGATTAAGGGCTATCTGTATATCAAAAATAAAATCTTGCCGTTCTGCTGCAACTGTGATATTCTAATGTCAAATTATAACAGACAACGGAAGCACCGTTCATTGACCGCATATTGCGGCCTTTGACGGTGCTTTTTTGGCGTTGTTACAGAAAAGAGGGATTGGCTTTATGATACCGGCCCGACTTGTGCTGGCAGTGCAGGATTCCCGGTATGTCGAACCGCTGCTGAGTTATGTGCATGGAAGTTCTTACGGATCGGCTCTTCAGGTGACCGCATTTACCCGCACCGATTCATTTCTACATTATATGGAAGTGGGGGAAGTACCGAATCTGGTCGCGGGGGATACGGAAATGCTGGAGAGTTGGCTCAGCCGGAGGGAGACTTCGGTTCCTTGGCTGCTTCTAAGTGAAGGCCATTCATCATCTTCTCTCGTAGAGGGGGGCAACAGTACATTCAAGTATCAACCGCTGCCTCAGTTGATGGAAGTCATCATCACCCACTGTAAGCGAAGCGGTGGGGCGCTGGAGAAACTGAATGTCGGAACAACCTCGGTGATTGGCATCGTATCTCCCCTAAGCGGGAGCGGGAAGTCAACGATAGCCATGAACATGGCGAAGCAGCTGGGCGTGCTGGGATTGAAGGTGTTCTATCTCAATTTGGAGACGGTGAACAGCAGTGCATTATTTCCTTCCGGTTCGGTGGGCATGGAGGGCAGCTTTTCAAGATTGTTGTATGACATTAAGGCCTCACAAGAATCGGCTTCGGGGACAGAGTTGTCGATAACCCCTTATATCATCAGACATCATGGCCTGAAGTGCGATTCCTTTGAGCCCAGCTTCAATGTAAAGGAAATCACGGAGATGACCATGGAGGACACCGCTTTGCTGCTGGCTTCCCTCGTATCGTGTAATCAATATGATGCCATTGTCGTGGATACCGAGGGATACATGGAGGAACGAATGCAGGCGGTTCTTGAACAGGCCGGAGTGCTATTCTGGATTTTACTGGATGATCTAATGAGTATGTATAAGAGCGGTATATGGATGGATCAATTGGAGCTCAAGGATTCCGCGCTTTTCGGAAACTTGAAGAAGCGGAGCCGATTCATTGTCAATCGATACACAGGACAACTTGTTAACGGATTCCCCCGCAAGGATATCAGCATAGACAGCGTACTGCCTTATATTCCTTCATGGAAACAGATCCATCGGGAAGAACTGCTGTTGTCCTCACCCATCTATCAGAGAGAGGTATTGAAGCTCTGCCAGCAGCTGCTGGTGGGCACGGGTATCACACCAGTGCAAGCGGGTGGTGGGCAGTGATGATGGAGGATCCGTTCAAGTCGGTTCGTGACCAGGTTCGTTCCGAGCTTGATATGAGTGCGAGCATTAACAATTCGGAATTGATGGCCCGCATCGAGGAAATGGTGTGGAGAAGACGCGAACTTATGGAGCTGACAGCCGCTGAGAAGCGGAGGCTGGTGCGCAGGGTATTTGATTCTTTTCGCGGGTTGGATGTGCTTCAACCATTAGTGGATAATCCCCGAATTACGGAAATTATGATTAACAGCCACCAGGACATATTCATAGAGCAGGATGGCGAGGTGAAGAAGCTGCCGCTCCAATTCGAATCGCAGAGCCGCCTGGAGGATATCATTCAGAGCATTGTCGGTACGGTAAACCGGGTGGTGAATGAATCAACGCCCATCGTTGACGCCAGATTGAAGGATGGCTCGCGGGTAAATATCGTACTGCCTCCAATAGCGCTGAAAGGGCCGACCATGACGATCCGTAAGTTTCCGGAATCACCGATGACGATGGATGACCTGGTTGGAAGGGGCGCGCTAACAGAGGAGGCAGCGGAGCAGCTTCAGATTCTGGTCAAGGGTAAATACAACATTTTTATAGGCGGAGGGACGGGTTCGGGGAAGACGACTTTCCTGAATGCATTATCGCAGTATATTCCGCCTGATGAGCGTGTCATCACGATCGAGGATTCGGCGGAATTGAAGATCGTGACGGTTCCGAATCTCGTGTCGCTGGAGACCCGGAATGTCAACACGGAAGGCCGGGGGGAAATCGCGATACGCGATCTGATTCGTTCCTCGCTGCGGATGCGTCCCAATCGGATCGTGGTGGGGGAGGTACGGGGAAGTGAGGCGCTGGATATGCTGCAGGCAATGAATACCGGGCATGACGGAAGTCTGTCGACGGGGCACGCTAACAGCACCAAGGACATGATCAGTCGTTTGGAAACGATGGTGCTGAGCGGTGCGGATCTTCCGATCAGCGTAGTCCGTCAGCAGATTAGCTCGGCGATTGATATTTTCGTTCATTTATCCCGGCTTAGAGATCAATCGCGGCGCGTAACGGAGATTAGCGAAGTGATTGGAATGGAGGGCGGCGAGGTGCTGCTGAATCCGCTGTACCGGTTCCGCGAGACGGGCGAATCAGGCGGCCGGGTGATTGGATCTCTTGAACCTTGCGGTAACCCACTTCAATCAGCGGACAAGCTTCATATGGCCGGGATTACAGCTTGGCCGCTGCAGAAGATGATGGAGGTGACGTCATGAAGCGATCTGGCGGTGCTGTATTGACTCCGGAAGAGGGTCAAGGTGAGCGGGTGATCAAGAGGAGTAAGGGGGCTGGAAAGAGTGTGCATGCTGCCCCAGCTCGAACCAACACTCTCCCGGATTACGGCGTCTATCATCTCTCGATGAGACAGAGAATGGGTTGTGTTATCCTTGGCGGTCTTGTGTTTTTTTCCATCGGTTATCTGTTTTATCACAATCTGATTTTGTCGCTGCTGCTTGGAACGGGAGGTCTCACGGTCCCTAAATTTTGGCGACGGTTTATGCTGGAACGCAGGCGCAAGACGCTGAATCTTCACTTCAAGCAAGCCTTGTATTCCTTGTCCTCATCTCTGTCGGCTGGCCGCTCCGTGGAGAATGGGTTCAGGGACGCGGTACAGGATTTGCTGCTGCTTGATCCCGGAGGCCATAGTGATCTGATCTTTGAGCTCAAAGTCATTGTGTCTCGGATGGAGTACGGCGAGCCTATTGAGATGGCTTTGCAGGATTTTGCCCGAAGGGCAGGGATGGAAGATATAGCGAATTTTGCGGATGTCTTCTCGACTTGCAAACGCACAGGCGGCGATCTGGTTGAAGTTGTGCGCAGAACCTCTTCTGTCATCGGAGAAAAGCTGGATATTCAGCAGGAGATATCCGTGATGATCGCCCAGAAGCGGTTCGAATCCAAGGCGCTGCTGGCTGCGCCGTTCCTGCTGCTGCTGTTCATGAACCTGACGTCTCCCGATTATATGGAAACGATGTATAGCGGACCGGGGATTATGATCTCTACTGTTGCGCTGGCCGCTCTAGGAGGCTGCTTTTTGTGGATCAGCAAAATGATGAATATCAAGGTGTAAGGAGGTGAGGCGGGCATGTTGCCATGGGTAGCGGGCGCGCTGGTGGTTCTGCTTGTGGGTGGTTGGGTGGTGCTGAATCATATGTGCGGTGAACGATACCATCGTCTCAGCAAAGTGCCCATGGAAGGTCTTAGGCTGCAACGGTTAGCACCGCCTCTGCTGTTCCTGCTGGAGCAGGGAAAGATTCCGATGCGCATTCCGATCGTTTTCTATCGGATGCAGGGCTCCATCCAGAAGATACATGGCTTGCGGCATTGCACAGAAATGACGTTGTTGTTTATGGCCGAAGCTCTTGCATATACATGGCTCATTTTGATCGGTGGCTGTATATGGTCATTACTGTCGGGAGATGTTATCGGACTTCTGGCCGGATTGGGATTAGGGGTGTTGCTGCCTGTCGCTTTGGTAAAGGATCTCCACAAAAAGGTAATGCTGCGCGAGCAGGATATCGTTATGGAGCTGCCGGAGCTTCTAAACAAAATCGTGTTGCTTGTTGGGGCAGGCGAGACGGTACAGCGGGCGGTCATACATTGTGTAGAGCGGAGTAAGGACACGAACCATCCTCTGTATGTCGAGCTGAAGCGAATGGTGCTTGAATGGGAAGGAGGCCATTCATTTCAGCAAGCCTTCGAACAGTTCAATAAACGGTGTGGCGTTCAGGAAGTATCGATATTTACAACAACTGTTTTGCTTAATTTTCGACGCGGTGGGAATGACTTTGTTTTGGCACTGCGCGATTTGTCCCGAGTACTCTGGGAGAAGCGTAAGGCCATCGGAAGAACAAGGGGGGAGCAGGCCTCCTCGAAGCTGGTACTGCCAATGGTGGTCATTTTCATGATCGTGATTGTTTTGCTCGGAGCGCCTGCATTTATGATGATGAACATGTAGAAGGGATCGGTGTATGAATGATGATGTTGTCCATGGTAAAGAGCGGGTTGAAAGCTTTTTGGAAGGATGAGAAAGGAATTGGAACCCTTGAGATGATTCTGATCCTTGTTGTTATTTTGATTATCGCGCTGATATTTAAAGATAAGATTACGGCGTTGGTAAATAATTTGTTTCGTAATATTGACAATAAAAGTAAAGGTTTTCTTGAGTAAAGGGTTTCAGAGAAGATGGAAGGACGAGTCAGGGAGCTTCACGGTGGAAGCTTCCCTGGTACTTCCCATTGTGTTGATGGTGACCGTATTGCTTCTGTTCCTATGCTTGTACATCTACCAACAGTCTATGCTGGCCCAGGCTTCAGCTGCAGCATCCGAGCGGACTGCGTATAGCTGGGATAACAGCCATAAGCTTGCAGCCACGGGATCCGTAGAGCAGGGACAATATGATTCGTTATATTGGCGGTTGACGGATGATCACGTGTTAGGAACTCTATTTGGTTTGGCTGGTGGAGACGGCACGAAGTCGATACAATTGCCGCATGGTGAAAAAGGCGGTGGGAAGCTGCCTGAACTCAAAATGTCCAAGGGCGGTACGGCTGTGCCCGCTAGCATGGTGGGAGAGATGCATTATACGAATCAGCTGCTCATTCGAAAGGTGACGACTTCGTTAAATGAGCAGGTATCTCTGACGCCATTGAGTCAAATATTGGACGATGGAGGCCAGATCAAGGTCAGCGCACAATCGATCGTGGTGGATCCTGTTGAGTTTATTCGCACGGTGGATCTAATGCGATATTACGGATCGAAGTTTCAAGGCGGGAGTAATGGAACGGATAAGGCTGCCGCAGGAGAAGTTCTACAAAAGTTCGGAGGTTCGCGATAGTCATGACGAAGCATAGGGAAGCTCGGTCGAGTCGGAGAAGGAGAGAGGGTGGCCGATCGTCCGATGGATCTGTATCTGTTTTTTTGATTATCGCCCTAGCTGCTGTATTCATGTTTGTAGCTATCTTTATTGATTATTCCCGCATAGCAGCGATGAAGGTGCAAAGCGAAAGGCTGACTAGAGCAGCCGTACGCTCCGTGATGTCCTCCTATGATCCGCAGCTGCAGAAGGAATATGGATTATATGCCCTTGGAGACACCAGCGGTGATCTCATTATGGGCAATGTGCTGAATGACAGCATGAATCCGGGAGAACGTAGCGATGCATTCCGGTTAATGGCAATGGAGCTCGATAGTTCGGGTCTTGAGCTGCAGCGTCCGCTGGGGACTTATGACATATTTAACCGGCAGATTATCGAGGATATGAAATATAAAGCGCCGATTGATTTCACTTTGGAATTAGTGGGCAAGTTCAAACCGTTATCGCAGTCCATGAAGGAAGCTTCCATTACAGTTGATGTCCTTAAGAAGCTTCGCAAATTGTATGACAAGCGGGAAGCGGCGCTGGATGAAATGCTGGCAAAGCAGCGAAAAGCAGGGGAGCATGCAATCCGGCTTTCGAAGCTGGTTATGGATCCGCTGGGACAATCGATCTCCGACACTTCGCTGGGGGGCAGTATGTATACCGCCGCTGATGTGGCATCGCAATACGAGGATTATAAGGCTAAACAACAGGAAGATGCGGACAGGCCTCCTAAGGAACAACAGTATACGCTGCTGCTCATGGCTTACCGGAGTGGAATTTCTTCCATTGGCTCACAGATTTCGAGGGAGGCCAGCCGAGTTCAGAAGGAGAATGACAAGCTGCTCTCGGATGCGCATCAATTATGGGAGGAAGCAAGGAATCTGAATGAAGAGATGAAGCAGGTCATCAAGGATTCCGAGAACCGTTCATCTAATAGGGGATATGATCAGGTCACGAATGATGTAACACCAGGGTCTAACGATTCATCCGGGGCAGAAGCGGAGATGATTCAATCCATACGGAAGCAAGCTGACAAATTAATTCACAGCGATGAGTTCTTGAACGGCTTCCGGCAAGAGATTGATAGCCAGGAGAGTCGATACCAACAGGTTGCCCGAGCGGTCACCACTCTTCAGTCTTCGCTGGGGGGAGAGGGAATGAAGGGGACGGTGCTTGAAGCCAGTCGCACATTACAAAGTTTTGTGTCTAATTATGGAGTATCAGGCAGTGGAAATATTATAGATCGGGAACAGGCGTCATTGGAGCAGTTCCGCACATCGGATAAGGAACGGAAGGCGATGGAGAAGCAGGCCAGTCAGAAGCTGAAGCAGGCATCCAAAGTCATTGAGGCGATTAACGGGTTGAATGGACAACATCAGGCTATTATGGATGAGTTCCGTGAACTTCAGCAGTACTATGACGAAAGCCTTCAATTTAATTCTGAAGCGGACAACATAAATAAGGGAAAGCCTATGGACGATGATCCGTATGATGCCGGTAAACAAGCAATGGATAATATGGACGGTATGTTTGGATTTATGGGGAACGTGCTGGGCGGTGTCAGGGATGAACTGTTTCAAAATGAGTACGCCGTTCATTATTATCAGCATTTTGATATTGGGAAATTAACCGGAATGGTTGATGGTTCCAACACGGGCGGGGATGTCATCCAGGAATTCGCCATTGGGAACCAGGAAGTGGAGTACATTCTATACGGATTTCATAACCCCGCCGGGAATATCTCGGCGGCCTATGCAGAGATCTTTGGTTCCAGGCTCGCGATCCGGACGATGGAAGGATTCATTGTGAATAGTAAATTGGGAAATCCGTTGGCGATTTTGGCGGCAGCGATTCTGTATGGGATTGAGAAGGCCATTGAGGATATGATCCAGTTGTGTCAGAAGGGGAGCGTTCAGCTATCCAAGTATGTCCCCGTTGAGCTGACTTACAGGGATCATTTGCGAATATTTCTGTTTATTCACAGCAATAACGAGAAGAAGCTGTCGCGCATGTTGGCGTTGATTCGATTGAACACCGGCACCAATCCTGCGGAGCGATTTACCTACGCATCAGGAGAGGTCAAGACGGCCATGCGTTTATGGTTTCTTCCAGGGGTGACAAAAGCGATCGGCGTTGTATTTGGAAGCGATGGGGACGAAGTTCAGGGAAGTCGTTACATGGTAAAGCGCAAGGCGGATTTTTCCTATTAGGATTAGGGGTACTTGAATGAAACGATTATCGGTAATACAGAAACCTCTCCATAAAGGTAAAGCGTCATCGGAACAAGGAAGCATGGTGGTGGAAGCTGCACTTGTGCTGCCGATGTTTATGTTTTTTGTCATTTTTCTCATTTATATCGTGCAAATGACGTTGATATCGACAGCACTCCAGAGTACCGTTTCGGATACGGTCAAAACCGTAGCGGCTCATATGTATCCCGTCTCGCTAGCCGTGCAGGCCAATACTGATGGTAGTGGAACAGGAGAAGGCTCACCAAGCACATCCCATTGGGAGATTCCCAAATTGTCACTTTCTGATTGGGTTTCGAATTACAGCGACTCTCTTCCTTCTCCTGTTAATGAATGGATAACGCAAGCTGTAGCGTCAGGCGAGGAGCCGCTGCAGCAGCTTAAGAATCAAACCGTGGAAGCTGTACTCGACCCGGTGGTCAAGCCTCTGCTGAAGCCATTTATGCCGGAAAATCTTCTGGACTATGATCGAATCCATGTGTCCAATGTTCACATTCCGAATTTGAAGAGCGGGGCGAGTCCCTATTTTGGCATTGAGGTGAATTACGCGCTTCCGATCCGGGTTCCTTTCTTGAACAAACGCATCGTGCTGCAGGCAAAAGCTCAGGAGAGATTATGGATCGGTGACACCGGCGAAGGAGGGACGGGGTCAGGGGATGGCTCGGGGACTAACGGGGCTATTGAGCTGTTAGAGAAGCCGAATCCGGCCGTTGCTAGCATGCAGGCTAAGGTGAAAGTGAAAGTGGAGCCGGGAAGCAGTGCCCAATTGTCAGTCTATTATAAGAGCGGTCAGAGTACGGCTAAATATTTGGGCTGGGAGACCGCGGACGAGAACGGCTACATCGAGTGGGAATGGAATGTAGGCTTTAATACAACGCCGGGAACTTGGCTGTTTGTCGTTGAGACAGCAGACGGGCAGCGGATTGAGGTTCCGTTTACGGTGGTGGCGCGGTCAGGTTCTTGAGGCTTGATAGCAAGAGTCCGAAATGAAGTGTTCTCTAAGAAGCGTTTCAGAGAAGTGTTTCAAAGAAGTGTTTCAAATAAGTTTTTAAGAGAGTCATTCTAAAGAAGCATTCGTTGTTCATCCATAGTTAAAATCTTATCAAGGCTATTCCAGTGAATAGTTTAAGCAAGGGAGTTTTGATGTAGTATGGCCGTTGCTTTTGGTGTTTGTGCCGTTTATCTGATCGCAGCATTCATTACAGACCTTCGTTCCATGAAAATACCGAATGTTTTAACCGTTTCGGCTATGCTGTCCGGCCCTGTCTATCATGGCGTTCTGGACGGGTGGGAGGGGCTGCTCTTTTCTTTGCAGGGTCTTGGAGCCGGGTTTCTCATTTTGTTGATCATGTATTTTATTGGGGCTGTAGGAGCGGGTGACGTTAAGCTGTTTGGGGGGATTGGTGCCTGGACCGGTTTATGGTTTACCTTGCAGGGCATCATGTATTCTGTAATTTTTGCCGGTGTCATCGGTTTGCTCATCCTGCTCTGGCGCCGGGAAACGATGAAGCGAATACGCAATGTTGTTGGCAGTATCGCTGGCGTTTTTGTTATGAAGAGCTGGTTGCCATTGCGCAACAGCCAGGAGGAACACTTGCGATTCCCCTTTATGATTGCTGTCCTTCCTGGCGTAATCAGCACGTATGTAGTACTGCACTTGTAGGAGGGGGAGCTTATGCTCGGATTAAAGGCGGATTTTATGCAGAACGGTGGAACCATTATGGTGCTGGACCGGGCTGAAGGAATCCAATCATCAGAACTTAATCATGTACAGCTGGGAATGATCCGTTCTTCGAGAATCCCTCATTTCTTGAAGCTGCATATGAAAGAAGTCGATTATAAGGTAACGCTGGAGTATGATATCACCGGCAAAAAAATGCTATCTCAAGCGTTAAAGAGCGAGCGAATGACGCTGACCGAATATTTTGGATTGCTGTTGCAAATCGTCACCGCTCTGGAGGACAGCAAGCTGTATATGCTTCAGCCGGAGAATTACATACTTCATGAGGATTATCTATTTATTGAAGGTTCCCTGGATCTTGGCACTTTATATTTAACTTATGTTCCCGTTGCAGCTACCGAAGCAAGCGGCACTCGTCTTCCAGTTATGCTCAAAGAGCTAATGACAAGGTTGCTCGCATCGGTGACGGAGTTAAAAGGGGGAGGGATACAGGCACTGATGTCGTTCTGCAGTGAACAGAGCTTCAATCTGCCGGGACTTAAGAAGCTTGTGGTTGAGCTATTAGCTGGAGAGGGTGAAGATCAGCGTACAGTAACTCAAGCAAATACAGCAATGCCTTCAGGTCTAAATCAAGGATCGCCCTATACCGATAGTCAATCAAGCAGCATAGGCTCCAAGCCTGCATTCGCATTTACAGAACCGGCTCGCGGGCGGACAGCAGTGCCGCAGACAGAGAGTGACATCCACACGGATAAACAGAGTTTAATCCGAGGTCTGGCGGAACGTACGAATGAGATGTTTGGGAAGAGGGGCAAGAGCGAGGAAATGAATTCTCACGTGGATCGAAGCCCCTTGAGCTCTAATCCTGCGTGGCTCCCTGATACAGATGATACAAATTCAGAAGCTTCGGACAATGGCAAAGCCTCGCCGGTTCGCACCTATATTTTGTTAGGATGTTTACTCGCCGCAGCGGGAGCTTGGAGATTGCTGTACATGAATCAGCCTACTTCACTGATGCTGGGGTTGTCGGTAGGGATTACGGTTCTGCTTGCTGCAGTAACTTGGCTTGGCTGGACAGGTAAACTCAAGCTGCTCTCACGAAGATCTGGCGATTGGTCCGGTTCCTTGCCCATATTCGAGTCAACAGAGCTTAGTCCGCAGGACTCCAAGTGGAAGTCTGTCCCACGTTTTCAGGCGGACCCTTTATCGGGTCTTCTTGGGGATAGCCGGGAAACAGACGCTGGAAAAGCAGAAGCAGAGCTTGAGGAGGGGAAAGAGAATTGGAGATGGCGGGTCCCTAAATCTCAAGTTAACTCCGAGAGAGATCACCATTCAGCGGGATATCCCGCACAGTTTCCGCAGAGCCATGCAACATATTGGCGTTCATCTGAGGCAGCGGCTGCGGCTGCGGATCCATATGGGGAAGAGGGGGATTATTATGCCCAGCTGTCCCAACGGACGGAGGTGCTTTCATTTCCTGGAGGTGGGGGAGCTACCGTGCTGCTAAGTCCGGATGCCGCAGCCCGTCCAGCCGTGCAACCTTCAGCAGGTACTTACCTCGAGCTAAACGAACCGAATGCTGCTACCCCCCAGCGGATTGAACTGCATCAGCCCCATTTCATTATCGGCCGGTCTCCTGACGTAGCCCAATTCGTTGCACAGGGAGTGGGGACTTCACGGGCGCATGTCGAACTTTCGCGTGAAGGCGGAGGTTACGTACTGAAGGACCTAGGTTCGAGAAATGGTACGGTGTTGAAGGGGGAGTCCATGGTGCCTTATAAAGAATACCCTTTGATGGAGGGGGATGTCTTTATTATTGCGGGATGGTCGTTTACCCTGCGCAAGGGTTTATATTGATACGGGGTTATTATAGTAGAAGTAAGATTTGCAAAGCTATTCTATGAAGTTTAGAGAAAATTCGGATATTGCAGAAAACCAAAGGTGTAGGTGCTTTTGGTTTTTTTGTTTTTACTAGATCTATAAAAACATCTGGTATGATTTATGGTAAAATATACCGAATGACTATAATATGATTAAGTTTGTATATGTTAACGATTAATTGAAAAAATATCTTGTGTTTTTTGATTCATATGTTAGGGAGGATTTTGATGTGTCTGAAGATCTAAATAGAGAAATATTGAAAGAGCTAAAAGAAATCAATAATAAACTAGACACCTTGAACTCGTCAAAAGGAATATCAGGAACTCTAAAAGTTATTGCCCTGATATTCGGGTTTTTAGTGATAGGACCTTTGCTTGTAGGGATAATGGTGTATCTATTTAATTTAACTGGCTAAGATCTCCTCTATATTCAGGGCGAGGCGACCTCAAGGGTCGAACTTTCGCGTGAAGGCGGAGGTTACGTCCTGAAGGATCTAGGTTCGAGAAACGGCACGGTGTTGAAGGGGGAGCCCATGGTGCCTTATAAACAATATCCTCTAATGGAGGGGGATGTCTTTATTATTGCCGCATGGTCGTTTACCCTGCGTAAGAGATAATATTTTATAGTACATAAAGAACCCCGGGTTTGAAAGGCAGTGATCTGCCTTAACATAATACCCAGGGTTCTTTTTCTAATTTTTATTGAAGTGTGAGTGCGGAATTTTTATAACGAGCTTGAATAGATCAGGTATTCCGTATCTCCGGTTGGGTCCAGGTACCAGTTAGCGACCTTTTTTGAGTAATTATAAGATCCTCCGTATAAGGGCCAGCGTGTAACGTACACATTGTATTCCGGAACGAAGATATTATATTGTGCATCATATCCGCTTGGATAAGACGAATGGATAAAGAAAGTAATAATAAAGATATTAACTTTTTTGTAGCCATATTTTTTATGTACATGATTGGCAATATTTTTGGTCAGCTGATGCCCCGTTGAAGGTTTGCTGTCAAAGGTGTCGATAATGTTCTGCATCGTTTGTTCATCCGAAATTTCTACGGCAATGGAAAGTGTATCCGAATCGTCGGTTACGCCATAAGTTAAGTTGTTTAGGTGCAATTTTCCGAAAGAGAGATTCGAGTATTTGGATTCCAACTCCTCTTCGATTTTTACGGCTTTCGTTTTTACCGGTGGGATCGGTGTAGGCTTAGGAACAAAGGGCTCTGTCCCTTTGTAACTGGTAATGTTGATGGTGTTTCCATTTACGGCCATGGTTGCTCCAGTGGCTTCGCTAATGAAGCGAAGCGGAACGAAAATATTTCCGTTCAAGGATACCGGGGGAGATTCGAGCAGCATTCGCGAGCCGTTTACATAGGCGTTTTTGTTGCCAACAGTCAGTACAAGGTTGATTCCTTTTTTAGTCCCTGTAATCTGCTGTTTAGCGGGATCCCACTTTACAGAGAGACCTAAGCTTTTGAATATAGGAGCGAATTGTACCAGGGTCACCCCGTCTCGCAAAATAGGGGACTGTCGCAGCCCCACTTTAACGCCATCCACATTGACGATATTGGCTGGTGCCGCTCCTGCGGCCGGTACAATACATGTAAATAGTAAAACTATAATAATTGCTAATTTCAACTTCACGCCATTCGTTCCTCCTAGGACTATCGGATTATATTTCTTATAACAGTCTATTATACTTGAACCATGGCTAATTTCCATAATTTTCTCGATATCAACCTGCTTCATCATCTTATCTGGCTATGAGATGAACTGTTTATTCCGCGCCGTAACCACTACCCATATATAAGGGTTTAATACATAGGATTCTAATTTCATGGAAATGAAGGAGAATGATCGATGTGATAAAAAGAGCCTTATTATGGTCAGCCTTGTTTTTTATGTTATGGTTGCTGCTACCGAGCCCATCCCATGCGGCCACATCTTTCGTAAAAGCAAACGTGGAATATGGGCAATTCAAATCGCTCTTCACCTTGGAAGACCCGGTAATGATGAAGGATGGGAGAGTATTGCTTCCTCTGCGGGAGGTCGGCGATATTTTGGGTTTGAAGGTTCATTGGAATCAAGCACAGCAAAGGGCGAGTCTGTATGGCGTAAATCTTGAAATGACGCTGCAACCCGGCAACGATGCTGCTTACGTGAACAAGGAAAAGAAAAAACTCCAGACTTCTGCGGAAGTCATCAACGGAAAGCTGTACATTCCTCTCCGGTTTGTTGCCGAAGCCGTGAATGAAGAGGTAAAGTGGAACTCCCATACGAAGACGCTATCTGTTGGCAGTACTTATGCTGTGGGAACAGATAAGGGCATTACATTTTGGCTTAATCGAAAGAACGGCGAGTTCTATCAAGCCATCGGGAACAAAGTGCCGTCGTTTATCGGGACATTAGATATTAGGGTGGAGGAACTGAGACATCTCCAAGTGGATAGACTGTCCGACCACAGTTCGTACGTGCGACTATATGAAGCAGTAGGGATGTCCGCATTAGGTAAGAGATCCGGCCAGGTTTTTGTGAAGAACGGACAAATCATAAAGGAATCGCACTTCGGATTCATGGGATATTATCCGGATACCAATACGTATAACCTATACGATTTGCAAGAAAAATTATTGTTCACGGATGGCAAGCATGCAGAGTTTCTAAATCATGAAGGGGAAGTGGTGGCTTCCTATAATCTAGGAGAGTTGACGGGAAAAGAAGACGAGGTCTATATGATCGAATATGTCACGGATTCGTATATGATCTTACGGGAATATGGTACGCAGCATCTGATACTCTATCATCGAATGCGCGAGATCACAGCTTATGTTCATGAGATACTCCCGCTTCCGCCTGCGGAGAAACAGTTCCTTGAAGAAGTTGCCTTGGACAGAAATAATGAACCGGACCGCGAGCTTATCATTCGCTTCAATAAACAGGAGGAGAATACGCTGTTGTTTCTGTATAAGAGTAAAAAAACAGGCCAAGTTCATTCGTATCCCTTCCATTTAACGAAATTAAAAAACGAATCCCCCTGATCCTCTGTATGAGGACTAGGGGGAGTTATTTTCCGGACCAAACGGTTTGTCCGAACATTTGAATGAAGCAAGTACCGCCGTTCCATTTAAGGTTGTGTTATTACTTATTAATCAAATGCTGATAAGGCTTGTAGTCGATTTCCTTCTTCTGGAGGAAATTCATCAAGAATTTGTAATCCCGCTTCGGCGTAGCCACGATATAACCTTTGATGCAGTGATCCCGGGTTACTTCGGTTGCGCCGGATTCGACGGCGATTTTGCCGATTTCGGCTGCAATGGAGTGTTTGGCGATATCCCGGAACGGTCCTGGAACAGGCTGCACCAGTTCGTCCAGAAATGCTTTGGATTCATCCGTCCACAGCGGGAGGCTTCGCTCTACCCAGTAATTTTGCCAATCGAGCTTTGATTTACCGTCGGCTTTGGGAAGCACTTTCAGAAACTTGCGGAACATGAAAAATCCGCCGATGCCCATCAGCCCAAGCATGACCCATCCCCAGAAGGCAATGGAGTTCATGAACCATGACGGCGGCGCACTGGACGACAAATAGCCCATGACGGCCCCTGTGCTCTTCATTTGTATATCACCTCAATGATTATTGTCACATGACACTTTCATGAGAATTATAACGCATTTCTAGATTTATTTCGATATACAAGCTAAAATAGGTGTAATTGTGTGTTAAAAAAGGGGGATACAGCATGTTGAAAATTGGTTCCCACGTGTCGTTTTCGGACAAGGGATTGCTGACTGCGACGGCTGAAGCTACATCATATGGCTCAAGCTCGTTCATGATATATACCGGCGCACCGCAAAACACGCGCCGCAAGCCGATCGATTCCATGTTTATCGAAGAAGGCAGAGCCGCTATGCAGGAAAGCGGGATTGATGAGATTGTGGTCCATGCGCCATATATTATCAACCTTGGATCGTACAAGCCCAATACGTTTGAGCTGGCGGTGAGCTTTCTGCAAGAGGAGATTCGCCGCACGCATGCGGTCGGTGTGAAGAATATCGTTCTCCATCCGGGTGCATATACCGATAAGGATGCGGAATACGGCATCGACCGAATTGCCGAAGGCCTCAATGAAGTGCTCGGCGGTACGGATGAGACCGAAGTGAAGATTGCGCTGGAGACGATGGCCGGCAAAGGCACTGAGATGGGTCGCAGTTTTGAAGAGATTGCTTCCATTATTGATAAGGTGAAGTACAATGACCGTTTGGCCATCTGCCTCGACACCTGCCATATTCATGATGCGGGTTATGATATCGTAAATGATCTGGACGGCGTGCTGGAGCAGTTCGACAAGCTGATCGGACTCGACCGGTTAACGGTCGTGCACGTGAATGACAGCAAGAATCCGCGTGGAGCGGGTAAAGACCGTCATACGCCGATTGGAACCGGATGGATCGGTTATGAAGCTATTCAAAGAGTGGTTCATCATGAGAAGCTCCAGGGCAGACCGTTCATTCTGGAGACGCCGTGGATCGGTAAAGATCCGAAGACGCAGCGTCCGATGTATGAGATCGAGATTGCGCTTCTGCGTGGGGATGTGGAAGGCCGTTTCGGGTCAACTTTTGCTCAGCAAGTAGAAGAACTGGGTGCTTTCTTTGTTAAGGAAGGCATTGAATCCCGTTCGTTCGTTCTGGATACCTGGACGCTTCTGAAGAATGACGCGAAAGCCAAAAAGGCCGATCCACGCGAACCGATGGAGCGCCTGTACGATATGGTCATGGCAGCAGGCCTGCTGTCCGACCTTTCGGAGGAGCAGATCAATCAGCGCCTGATCGCTTGGTTGTCCGGTGTTCCCCTGAATTCATAAGCTTCATTAGAAATGGCTTTATATTAAGAATACTAAGGCATTCGCAGGATAACGTCCGCATGTCGCGGGATGTTTTCCTGCGAGGCCGTTTGACGTTAATTGCAGATTTAAAAGGAGGATCACCGAGTCTCATGGAAATTCACATCAAGAAGGATCTGCCGTCTGCGGCAGGTCAGTACCCTAATCGTGCCCGCATGCTGATCTCCTGTCCGGATGGACCGGGAATTGTGGCGGCGGTCTCCCAGTTTCTGTACCAGCATGGCGCGAACATCGTTCAGTCTGACCAATATACGATGGATCCGGCCGGCGGCATGTTTTTTATGCGGGTTGAATTTGATCTGGAGGATTTGAATACGAAGCTTCCCAAGCTGGAGGAGTCCTTCCAGGAAGTTGCCGATCAATTCCGTATGGAATGGAATATCTATCATGCGGTCCGTAAGAAACGACTGGCGATTTTTGTTTCAAAAGAAGATCACTGCCTTGTAGAGCTGTTGTGGCAATGGCAGGCGGGCGATCTGGATGCGGATATCGCACTGGTGGTAAGCAACCATCTGGATATGAAGGAATACGTGGAATCGTTCGGTATTCCGTATCACCACATTCCGGTTACGGCGGATACGAAGCCTCAAGCGGAGCAACGTCAGCTAGATGTGATCGGCGATGACATCGACGTGATTATCCTTGCGCGTTACATGCAGATTATTTCGCCAACCTTTATCGAACATTACCGGAACCGGATTATCAATATTCACCATTCCTTCCTTCCGGCCTTTGTCGGCGGCAAGCCTTATGCGCAAGCTTATAACCGCGGGGTGAAAATTATCGGAGCCACCGCCCATTATGTAACCGAAGAGTTGGATGGCGGACCGATTATTGAGCAGGATGTGCAGCGCGTTAGTCACCGGGACGATGTCAACGAGTTGAAGCGTATTGGCCGTACCATCGAACGCGTGGTGCTTGCAAGAGCCGTCAAGTGGCATGTCGAGGATCGGATTCTGGTGCATAACAATAAGACGGTTGTATTCAACTAACGGTTTGCAAGCGGAAGTATAATCAGACAGGAAGACAGCCAGCAGGTTCGGAAACAGCCCGAACACGATGGCGAGCGATGCCGGAATAACCGGGCCTGTGCCTGAGATACAAGTAAGAATATGAGGCTGTATTCGGACGATTCATCATAGATAGTACGATGGAGCAGCCCAACACTTTAACGCTGCAATGGATTACCCCTTGATCCCGCTCCACTTATTGGAGTGGGATTTTTATTTATAGTTGACTTGGTAAAAAACGCTAAATTCCCCTGGAATGCTGAAAATACAGTCCAATATATCTCTTTGTGGAAGGAAACGTCAAACTTTTCATGAATTCGACTCGTCAATATAGTTGAACTTGTGAAGAGAACCTTTACATACGTCTTCGGAACATATGTGTCATTTTTCATGTGAAAGTAATTTATATGTGGAGAGGGGAATCATCAGTTGTCGTTTTATACAAAAAAAACGTGGATGTTGCTGCCGATGGTGGCGCTGCTGATTGTTGCCACGTTATCCTTGTCGATTCCGGCCGGAAACGTCTACGCCGACGGAGCGAAGATTGGCATTCAATCCGAAATGGGTTATCAAGGCAAGATTAAACATGATAAATGGAATCCGCTCAAACTGACCTTAACCAGTGACCGGGATATATCCGGTGACGTGGTCGTGCAGATTCAGAACTACAATGGCTTCGGATATCAAACTTCCTACGTCCAGCAGGTGGACCTGCCGAAGGATACGCCGAAGGAAGTCGTGATCGGCATTCCAGGGGCCATGCTGAATAAAGATAATAACCAGATCCTCTTCTATGAAGGATCTTATACCAAAGGGAAGCAGATTCCGTTTGCCACAGGTAAAAACTACATGCAGGCTTCTCCTTATCAAGGCGCACTTATTGCCGTGTTATCGGATGATCCGGATACGATGAATTTCATGAATGTCCTTAACGGCAAGGGCAACAGCGTGAACGTGTTTCCGCTTAAGAACGCCAGCGTTCCGTCGGATGGAATGCTGCTAAACGGATTGGACGTCATTGTTATCAACAATTTTGCTTCCGATACGCTGTCAGAGCCTCAGCGCAAGGCGATTACAGATTGGGTAAATGGCGGCGGCACCCTGATTCTGGCCGGAGGCGCGGGATATACCAAAACAGCGGCGCCGTTTGCCGACATAACGCCGGTCGTTGCGAATGGCACCACCACCGTTAACTCGCTGGCGGAGCTGGAGAAGCTTGGCGGGAAACCGCTGAAACTGGATGGGGCATTTACCATTTCTACAGCGAAAGCGGTGGAAGGCGCCCAAATCGGGATTGAAGCGGATGGACAACCTTTGTTTGCTTCGAAGACCTATGGCCAAGGAAGTGTTCAATATGCGGCCTATGATCTGGCTATGGAACCGGTGAGCTCGTGGGCAGGCCATCCGGATGCTTGGGCGTCGATACTGCGCAATAACCTTCCCATGATGAGTGCGCAGAATGGCATGTACTACAATTCGCTGATGGACAATTTGAATTACGTTCTGGAGTATTTTCCATCACTGAAGATGCCTTCCTTCACGCTGCTGTTGTGGATGCTCATTATTTATGCGGTGGTCGTTGCGCCGCTGCTCTACTACATCTTGAAAAAGGCGGACAAACGGGAATGGGCTTGGTTCTTGATCCCGATCATTGCCGTCATCGCGAGCGGTTCCGTTTACGTGGCCGGTTCATCGGACAAGACGCGGGAACTCGCACATACTATCAACTTGATTGAACTAAACGGTCAGGGGGATGCGGTTAAATCGACAGCTTCCGCATTTTTCACGCCTCGAAGCGGGAACTATGCCTTGGAATTTCCGGAGAATACGTATTTGAGAACGGCGCAGTCCCGAAACACGTTTGGGGGAATGGGCGAGAATAAGAATTTTGTCCGAGTGGAGCAGGCCTCCACGACGCTGGAGCTTCGCGACATGTCCCAATGGTCATTAGCCAAGGTATGGGTGGACCATCAGGGGACTGAGGAGATGGGACGTCTGGGCATGGATTTGAAGCTGGATGCCAAAGGAGAATTAAACGGTAAGGTTACCAATGACACGATTAACGATTTGACCGAGGTTGCATTGGTTATTGGAGGCAAAGCCTATAAGCTGGGAGATATCAAGAAGGGAGAGGCGGCTGCCGTTCCTCAGGACCCGAAACAAATCATCAAGTTTACGGGCGGTGACTTGTCTGGGATGCTGTACCCGTATTCGCAGAATGATCCGAAACAGCGTGAGCGCGATATTTTGTCCCAATACGGATATTCCAACAGAATGGTCAACAGGGATGCTTACATTCTGGGCTGGAGCAAGGACCATTTGACGAATTATACGCTGAAAGGCGCCGAGGTGGACAGTGATCAGCTCAATTTCTGGATACAGCCCGTGGAGATGGATTGGGGACTAAACGGGGAGATCAACATTCCTTACGGCTTCCTGTCTCCTGAAATATCGCAGGTGAATGCGCCGATGTTCGGGGTTTCCCCTCATGGGGTCGAGATGGGACAGGGCAGCTTGACCGCCGAATTCCCGTTAATATCGGAAGGCAACGTGAAGTATTCGGAATTGTCCTTGAAAGGCACCAAATTCAACAACAACGTTACGATGGAGATCTGGAACTCGAAGAAGAGTGAATGGGAGCCTGTTACCGACGTGAACAATGTGCATACCATTACCAAAAATCCGGAGCAGTATATCGTAGGGAATCGGATCCGCTTCATGATCACCGCCAAGGATCAGACCAACTTTATGATGCCGGAGCTGTCTGTGAAGGGGGAGACCACTCCATGATCGAGATTAGAAACCTGAGTAAAAAATACGGAACGTTCCATGCGTTGAAGGACATCAGTCTTCATATCGAAAAAGGGACGGTATTTGGATTTGTCGGCCCGAACGGAGCAGGCAAATCCACGACGATGTCCATATTGGCCACCCTGATGCTACCAACCTCGGGTGTTGCCAAGGTCGGCGGCTTTGACGTGACCCAGCATCCCAAAGAGGTCCGCAAGCGGATCGGCTACATGCCCGATTTCTTTGGCGTGTATGACCAGCTGAAATCTACCGAATATTTGCATTTTTACGGGGCAAGTTACGGCATCCCGCGCGCTGAGCGGGAGCAGCTCATTCCGCAGCTCCTGGAGCTCGTCAACCTGAGTGACAAAGCGGATACGTACGTCGACAGTCTCTCGCGCGGCATGAAGCAGCGTTTATGCCTTGCCCGGTGTCTGGTGCATGATCCGGATGTATTGATTCTGGATGAGCCGGCTTCGGGGCTGGATCCACGGGCGCGGATCGAGATGCGTGAAATCTTGAAGGAATTGAAGCTTATGGGCAAGACGATCATCATTTCGTCGCATATTTTGCCAGAGCTGGCGGAGATGGTGGATGAAATCGGCGTAATCGAGCACGGCGAGATGGTTGCCCAAGGTAAGGTGGCCGATATTCAGAGCCGTCTCCGCGTGAAAAAAGTCATCCATATCCGCACGCTCGAGCGTGAAGAGGAACTGGCCGAGAAGCTGCGGGACGAACCCTTTGTCTCGTCGGTATTAACGGATAACACCGGTGTCCATGTTCATTACGGCGGGGATGATGCGCAGCAAAGCGCTCTGCTGCGGCAGGTGGTCTCCTGGGAAATTCCGATTGTCTCGTTTCAGGAAGCACAGAGCAATCTGGAGGATGTATTCCTCGAAATTACCAAAGGGGGACCCCGCGAATGAATTGGAGCAGAAAGCTAATTAATCCGGTCATTGACAAGGAATTTCGGCTGCGGATGCGTTCTACGCGTTCTATGCTGTCGGTGTTATTTTATGTGTTGGCGCTCGGAGCTGTTGCGATGGGCTTCATTTACCTCTTCTTATATTTGGGACAGCGGGGACCTCAGCGATTCGATCCGCAGATGAGCCAAATGATGTTCTATGTGCTGAGTTTTGCGCAGCTTGTCCTCATCGCGTTCATGGCACCTGCTCTTACCGCCGGCGTCATCAGCAGCGAGCGGGAGAAGCAAACGCTGAGCATGCTGCTGACGACGCAGCAGAGCTCGGCCACGATTGTGCTGAGCAAGCTGGTGTCGGCACTCAGCTTTATGACACTGATCGTGCTGGCCACCCTGCCGGTATACAGCATTGTTTTCCTGTATGGGGGAATTTCCCCAAAACAGCTTATATCCGTTTTTGTTTTTTATTTATTCGTGATGCTGCTGCTCGGTTCGCTTGGCGTGATGTTCTCGACTTTATTCAAAAGAACCATCGTCGCGATTATTATCACCTACGGTGCGGGACTCATTATCTTCCTTATAACAGGACTGCTGTATTTGTTCTTCATGGGGATTGAGCAGCAGAATATGTATCAAAGCGGGCAGGCGCCTGCGCCGGGCAGCTATTCCTGGGTCGGATACTTGCTGGGTTTGAATCCGGCTGGGGCGATGATGAGTTTGTTTAACCCGTCCTTCTCAAAAGACGTATTCCTGCTGCACGGCGGAAGTTTGAACAGCAAGGCCCCCATTGAATTGTGGCTGGAATTCTTCATTGTGTATTCGGTTGTGATTGTTCTTGCCCTGTGGGTTGCCATCCGGAAAATACGTCCAATCGCAAGGCGAAAACGTAAGAATAAGGATGAGGCACAGCTCCCGCAAGTATCGGAAATGACGCGGGATGAAGCGTAACTTGAAAGTATAAGAGTACGATAAGGAGGAAGAGCAATGGACAACATCGTGCGTTTTATCGAAGCTGCGAGACGGCGGCTGCAGCGATTTCGCGTCATAACGTATGTTTTATACGGACTGATGGCAGGATTTGCCGCGCTGCTGCTGCTCCTGGTGCTGGGGAGATTCATACCCATTGCCTGGCTTCCCGTTGCATCCGTGGCCGTTCCTGTCGGAGCCGGCTTCGTAGGTTTGTTATGGGGATGGCTGCACCGGGTTCCGATCGAAGAGGCCGCTTCTGCGATGGATCATGTTCCGGACGGAGCGGAGCGAAGCGACATGATGGTCACGGCACTATCGTTCAAAGAACAGGAATCGCAGGCCGCTAAATGGCAGCGTGAGCAGGCGGAACGCTATGGCGCGCGTTTTGCGGAGCAATTGCCGGAGCGTCTTCCTTACCCTAATCGTAAAAGACATCTTTTGATCTGTGGCGCTTCGCTGGCTGCCGTGCTCATCCTTGTTTTTGTTCCGAACCCGATGGATAAGAAAGTGGAAGCGGCAAAAGAGGCGCAGAGCTGGATGAAGGAGCAGGCAGCCAAAACCGAAAAGCTTGCGGAGGAGCTCCAGAAAGAAACGATTGATCCTGCCGACAGGAAGAAGCTGCAGGAGAAGCTGGATGCTTTGAAAAAAGCGTTGGACCGTGAGAAACATCCCGAGCAAGCGCTGGAGAAGCTGGAAGAAGCGATGAAAGAGCTTGAAAAAATGGCGAAACAGCAGGAGGAAAAAGCGAAGGCATTGTCTGAGCTGGCCCAAAAAATGCAGCAGCAGAAGGCGTTGTCCCAGGTGGGGAAAAAGCTTGCCGAAGGCATGGCCGATGAGCTCAAGCAGGAAATGAAGAAACTCACCGAGCAGGTGAAAAAGATGTCCCAAGAAGAGAAGAACGAGCTGTCCGATGCTTTGAAAAAGTTGGCTGAGGAAGCTGCCAAGCAGCTGGAGGACGGGAAGCTGGAGCAAGAGCTCAAGAAAGCAGCCGACTCGCTGAAGGAAGGCAAGCTGCCGAAGGAGCTGGAAGAAGCGCTCCAGCAGCTGGCCGAGGAGCTGGCTAAAGCGGCGCAAGCCAAAGCCGCGTCGGACAGTCAGTCGCAATCCGCCGCTTCGCTGGCGTCCTCCCTTGCTTCGCAAGGACTAAGCTTGGCCGATCAGATGACGGCTGCAGGGATGTCGGTATCCGATGCCTGGAGTAACGGAGGCAGTGCCGAGGCGTTGGCGCAGGCCGGATCCGGGGCAGGCTCGGGAGAAGAAGGCGAAGGCTCGGAGGGAAGCTCCGGGGAAGGCGGCTCCGGGGCCGGTGAAGGTCAAGGCGCTGGCAGTGGGTCCGGTTCGGGGAGTGGCTCCGGCTCAGGTGGCAGCGGAGGATCGGGAAGCGGGACCGGCAGCGGAGCCGGCTTTGGCTCCGGCGGTCGCGAGCTTGTGACGATCCCTCGGGATTACAAGGGCAGCGGCAATGTGCAGAACGATTCCGGCGAGATCAAGGGCAGTGGCGGTGATATTCAGAAGGGCGGCGTTTCGCCGACCGTTCCGGGCATGTCCAGGCCTTATGAGGAAGTGTACCGCGATTATGAGACCGAAGCGCGTAAAACATTAGATCGCAATCCGCTGCCTGACCAGATGCAAGGGTTGGTTGAGGAATATTTCATACAAATCAATCCGAATCCGTGAGGGATGGAAGAGCCAATAACGGAAGCTATAAAGATTGGACTAAAGAAAAGAAGAACTTCAACGGAGAAGGCGGAATTATTCTGGAGAAACGAAGAGGTCGCCTTTGCTCCCGGATTTCAACCGAGATATAGATGAATAGGAGAAATCTGGGGGCAACAGCGATCGGAAGAATAATCCGTATTCGTAGTGATGCTCAGGCTAAGAATCTTTAGTTCACCTTATATAGAATGAGTACTTGAACTTTACCAAGAAGATGGAGGTTTCGTCCATGTCGGATATTGCAGTGAGACCACAGGAATGGATGGAGAAAATATCAGGTCTGCGGGAACATATCGGCAAGGTGATTGTCGGGCAGCAGGATGTTGTGGAGCAGATGCTCTGGTGTATCTTTGCAGGAGGGCACGCCCTCCTGGAGGGGATTCCGGGTCTCGGTAAAACGATGCTCGTCCGCACGGTGTCGGAAGCGTTGGAATTGTCCTTTTCCCGCATTCAGTTCACGCCGGATTTGATGCCGAGCGATATAACGGGCACCAACATCTTGTCGTTCGGACATCATGGGGACACCGGGATGACCTTTCAAAAGGGTCCGCTGTTCAGCAGCATCGTGCTGGCTGATGAGATTAACCGGGCCACGCCCAAAACCCAGAGTGCCTTGCTGGAGGCCATGCAGGAGAAGACCGTTACGGTGGGTGGGGTAACCCATCAGCTGCCAAAACCGTTCTTTGTTCTGGCGACGCAAAATCCGCTGGAAAACGAGGGGACGTATCCATTGCCGGAGGCGCAGCTTGACCGCTTTCTGCTGAAGATCGAAGTGTCGTATCCGAGTGCGGATGAATTAAAGGAAATCGTGAGGCGGACGACGTCCTCCCACGAATTCCAGGTGGAACGGCAAATGACCGGAGACGAGCTGCTGGAAATCCAGCGCGGAGCCCGGGAAGTGCTGGTTGCCGAGGAGATTTTGGACTATGCGGTTCGTCTGCTTATGATGACGCATCCGGAAGAGGCAGCAGCCCCGGAGGCGGTACGAAAATACGTCCAGTTCGGTTCCGGACCGCGGGGCATCCAGTCCATCATATCCGTGAGCAAGGTCCGTGCATTGTGCAGCGGGCGGATGCATGTATCGACGGGGGATATTCGAGCCGTGGCTTTATCTGCGCTGCGTCACCGTTTGTTCTTGAATTTCGAGGGGCAGGCGCTCGGCATTACGACAGACCATGTCATTCAGGAGGTTCTGCAAGCGCTGGAGGCATCTGCGTGAGCGGGGGCGGGCACCTGCTTCCTCCGGAATGGCTTCCGCGCCTGGAGCGATTGAGTCTTGATGCCAAGCGACGGGTTGCCGGAACGCTGCAGGGAAAGAGACGATCCCGTCGGCTCGGATCGTCCCTCGAGTTCGCCGATTACCGAGTGTATACTCCCGGGGATGATGTCCGCAGGTTTGACTGGGGCGTCTATTCTCGTACGGGAAAAGCATTCGTGCGTCAATTCATGGACGAGCAGGAGCTGACGGTCAGCCTATTCGTGGATTGCTCGGCATCGATGGGGGCCGTTATGTCATCGTCATCCGAACTATCCGCTGCGGATCCGGCAGGAACGAAGGGAAGCACGAAATGGCTGCTCGCACGTCAACTCGCCGCAAGCATCGGCTACATGGCATTGTCCTCCTACGACAGGCTGCAGGTCGCCTGTTACAGCCGTTCGATTAATGCTCGTCTTCCGATCATGAGAGGAAAGGGCTCGGCCCATCGCCTGTTTTCGTTCCTGCAAGGGGCAGAAACGGGAGGTGAGGGAAGTTTGGGCGCCGCGCTTGCGGTTCCTGGCGCACTCCCTCGGCAGCCGGGGATGACCTGGGTGTTCTCGGATTTTTGGCTTACGGGCGGCGAGGAGGAATTGTTCAGGGGGCTATCCCTTTTGTCCAGTACCGGACAGGAAGTGGTGCTGGTGCATGTTTTGTCAAGGGAAGAACTAGAGCCTAAATTGACCGGCGATTTGCGATTGGTCGACAGCGAAACGATGAGCGGCAAGGAAGTGGCGTTGACGGGTAAAGTACTCGATGCTTACAAAGAGGAGCTGGAGCGGTATCGGAAGATGCTGTCCCGCGTGTGCGCGGAGCGGGGAATGTCTTACGTGCTCATTCCGGCGGACATGCCGCTTACGGACGCGATGTTCGGGGTGCTGGCAGGAGCAGGTCTGGTCACTGGATAGAGCAAGCCTCATACAGGACGCAGTGTTCCAAGCATCTGCCGGACTTCATACGCTTTGGGAAGCTTGTAGACAGGGTAACACCGGTAAATATATACACTATGAAATGCAGGCTTCACGAGCACCTGTCTGTGATCTTTAGAACAAATAAGAAGAGAACTCATTCAAATAGGAAAAGATGGACGAGCCTTCATCCGATGCTTTGAGAAAACATCCAAGTCGTGTTAGTCAGGGGCCACGGGAGTGAGGAGGGGACACGTTGGGGATTCAATCTTGGCTGAGTCTATGGTTCGGTTTAACGCTGCCGGCCATCGTGCTTATGTATATGTTCAAACGAAAATATGTGGATACAACCGTTCCCAGCCACTTGCTGTGGGAGAGGGTGCTTCGGAACCTGGAGGCGAATAGGCCGTGGCAGAAGCTGCAGAATCGGCTCCTGCTGTGGCTCCAGCTGTTTGCTGCTGCGCTGATGGTTTTCGCACTGATGCAGCCCTTTATGCAGGTGTCTGGCGGAGGCAGCGCCCATGTGGTCATCGTTGCCGATACCTCGGGCAGCATGAGCGCGCAGATTCAGCCTTCGGCAGAAGGCGAAGCCGCATCCAGGCTGCAAATGATGCAGCAACGAATTAAGGAGTACGTAAAGGACCAAGGGAGACGGAGCGAGATTACCCTCCTGTCTGTGGGAGCAAGTCCCACGACGCTGGTCTCCCATGAAAGCGACCGCGCCGCCATCGATAAGGCCGTGGATGGGTTGCGGCCTTATTACGGCCAGGCATCCTACAGGGAAACCTTATCGCTCGCTTCCGCTCTGACACGGGAAGAGCGTGATGCAGAGGTCGTTATTTTTACGGACAGCTTCTGGAAGCAGGATACAGCTCCCATAACGTTTCAGGTTCCGGTATCCGTAGAGAAGGTACAGGGGGAACCCCCTCTTAACGTTTCCATCGACCAATTTGGTATTTCACCTAAGGGTGAAACAGGTTCATCCTATGGGGCGGTCGCTGTCCTCAGCACGAATGCCAAGGAAGCGATGTCGGCCGAAGTGAATCTTTACGGGGATGAACAGCTGCTGGCCAGCAAGGTGTTGAATCTTACGCCGGGGAAGAAATTAACGGAATCCTTTGCCGATCTCCCGTTTGCGGAGGTGTATCGGCTTGAGTTATCCGAGAATGACGGGTATGCGGCAGACAATTATTCCTTTGCATTCGGTTTGGGTCACGGTTCCTCGCGCGTACTTCTGCTGACTTCGGGCAATTTGTTTCTGGAGAAGGCACTGCAGCTAAGCGGAGCCGAAGTCACCCGGGTTGCCTGGGACGGCTCCGAAGACAAGAAGGATGGGAATCCAGTCACGGATCAAAATACGGACAAGGGCAGCGCAGCATTGGATGTACCGCCCGTACCCGATGGCGAATTTGATCTGCTCGTCGTAGACGGGAGTATGCCAGAAGGGTTCAAGCAAGGGAAGTGGGCGGAGCTGACCGCCAAAACGGCGCTCTGGACAATCGGCGGAGAAGGCACCAAAGTCGGAAGCAAAGGAGGACGCGCCGTGCTTGCGAAGCATCCGGTGACCGCCTATGTAACCTTATCGGGCGTCTATTTCGGTACGCTGGTGGATCAGGCCCCTGCTTGGGGGGAACCTGTAGTCAAGCTGGGAGATCAACCTATCGTCTATGCGGGAAGCGAAAACGGGCGACCGCGGTTGTCGTTTAATTTCCTGCTTCAGGATAGCGATCTTCCGTTATCGCCGGAATTCCCGGTCATGGTCAGCAATGCACTGGAGTGGATGACCTCGGGCAAGGGAAGCGGTCTTGGCCGATATATGGCGGGCGCGCAGGCGGATATACCGATTGCGGCGGATACGGTAGCAGCAAAATGGGTACCCAAGAGCGGTCTTGCTCTTGCTGACGGCCTTCCTGCTGCGGAAGCCCTCCGGAACGAGCAAGGGATATCGCCGGTACAGCTCGTGCCGGAATATCCGGGGCTGTACGCTTTTGAACAGCAGAATGAAGCGGGCGAGAAGCTTAAGTTTTGGCTGGCCGTAACGGCAGACCCGTACGAGGCAGATTGGAGCAACGATCAGGGCCCTGTCGTGAGTCAAACGTCACCGAACTCGGATGATACGGCAGCTGGTGAACGTGCCGGGACGTCTGGGCACAGTGAGACGGCAAGCGATGCCGGTTCGTTAATGCCGTGGCTGGCGGCCTTGGCACTTGCTGTGATCGCAGCGGAATGGGGGGTGTACCAGCGTGGGCGTTCAATTTAGCCAACCATGGTTGTTGCTGCTGTTGATCCCGGCAGGAGTCTTTCTCTATTACGCACACAAATCGGATTTTCGGCTCAGCGGCTTTCGCAAGAAATTGGCCTTATTCTTTAGAACCTGCGTCATTCTGTTATTGATTCTTATGATTTCGGGTCTGCACGGTTATACGGTCTTGCGGGATAAACAGGTCGTGTACCTGGCGGACCGTTCCGGCAGTATGGGGGATTCGGCCCGGATCTCGAACTGGATTAATGATTCCCTTGCGGCAAAAGGCGAGAAGGATGGCACCGCTGTTGTTTCTACAGGTCTTGAGGGCGCTGTGGAACGGCGATTATCCTCTACGGAGAATGCAGGAGCCTCTTTAAATGCGCTGCTGGAGCAGCAGTTTACGGGGCTGGAGTCCGGTCTTCAGCTCGCAGGGAGCCTGTTCGAGGGCAACAGCGATTCCAGAATCGTGTTGATCTCGGACGGGGAGGAGAATGTAGGCAGCATGGCAGCGGCGGGAAGGCTGCTGAAGGATCGGGGCATTGCGGTTGATGTGCTTCCGACTCCGAAGCAGGCTATCCGTGACGTTGCGGTGGAGGAACTGAAGGTACCGGATAAGCTGTATCAAGCGGAGTCTTTCTATGTGGAGGTTATGATCCGCAGCACGTTTAAGACCTCCGGTGAATTGCGCATTTACGAGGACAACCGTGAGATCGGCCGGGAACGCGTCGACGTAACCCCGGGCGAGAACCGGTATGCCGTAAAAGGCCTGGCTAAGAGCCCGGGACTTCACCGCTACCGTGCCGAAATTTTCATGGACGGGGATGAGGCATCCGCCAATAATGCGGCGTTCGATTTTACCCGGGTGGAAGGCCCGCCGAACGTACTGATCGTTGAAGGAACCCCGGGAACGTCGGGTAATATCACGGCAGCCCTCAAGTCCGGAATGATTGGCACCGAAGTGATTCCGCCGGAGCTGCTTCCGCTGGAAGCTGCCAAGTATGCCGTGTACGACAGCATCATCTTTAATAACGTCTCGGGCAGTGACGTCGGCGGCAAGCAGATGGAGCTGATCGAGCAGGCGGTCCGAAGCTTCGGCATCGGGTTTATGATGGCGGGCGGCGAGGACAGCTTTGGGATGGGCGGATATTTTAAAACCCCAATTGAAAAAGCACTGCCGGTCTCGATGGAGCTGGAAGGCAAACGGGAGATTCCATCGCTTGGTCTCATCCTCGTCATTGACCGTTCGGGGAGCATGGATGGAAATAAGATCGAATTGGCCAAAGAATCGGCGATGCGCACGGTGGAGCTCCTGAGAGCCAAGGATACGGTCGGTGTCGTCGCCTTTGACGATCAGCCGTGGTGGGTTGTTCCGCCGCAGAAGCTCGGGGACAAGGAAGAGGTACTTAGCAGCATCCAGTCGATTCCGAGCGCCGGAGGGACCAACATCTATCCTGCCGTTTCCTCGGCGCTTGAGGAAATGCTGAAGATTAACGCCCAGCGCAGACATATCATTCTGATGACCGACGGACAATCCGCCATGAATTCCGGTTATCAGGATCTGACCGACACGATGGTGGAGAACAAAATCACGATGTCTTCTGTGGCGGTTGGGATGGACGCGGACACCAACCTTCTTCAATCCTTGGCGGATGCGGCCAAAGGCCGTTATTACTTCGTTGAGGATGAAACGACGCTGCCGGCGGTATTCAGCCGGGAGGCCGTGATGCTGGCCAAATCCTATATCGTGGATAAACCCTTTATCCCGGCCGTTCAGAATGCGGGCGATTGGGCGAGTCTATTCCAGCAGGGCGTACCGGGGCTATATGGTTATGTAGCAACAACGCCGAAGTCTTCCGCCCAGACGGTTCTGTCCAGTCCGGAGCCGGACCCGATCCTGTCGCGCTGGCAATACGGATCCGGGCGAACGGTGGCATGGACGAGCGATTTAAGCGGAAAGTGGTCCAAGGAATGGGTATCGTGGTCCAGCTTCGCCAACACGTTGACGGAAATTGTGAAGTGGACGTTCCCGCAGTTTACGTCGTCGCCCTATGAAGTGACTACCGAAACGGCCGGCAACCAAGTCAAGCTCCAGGTTATGGCTGAGGGCGAGAATCCGCCGGAGAAGCTGAATGCGGTGATCGGGGATGATGAAGCCGGCGAGCAGACGGTGGAGCTTATCCAGGAAGCTCCCGGCCGTTATACCGGACTCGTCAAGGTTACTAAGCCGGGAGCATTTCTCATGTCTCTTGAGGATGCCAGTGGGGAAGAAGCACTGCAGGCGGCGCCAGGCACCGGTTTTGTGGTTCCGTATTCGCCGGAATACCGGTTGTCCTCTGGCAGTGGAGAGGAAGCCATAAAACGGCTGGCCGAGGCGACCGGAGGCCGCGTGTTATCCTGGGACAACCCGGCCGAAGTGTTTGACCGGCAGGCGACCTCGCGGATGAATCTCCATGATTGGAGTTATCCGCTGCTGGCGGCGGCCCTGCTGTTGTGGGTCGCCGACATTGCCGTGCGGCGCCTGGCTCTGCCATGGGGCGCCATCGGCGCAAGGCTGGCCGCCCTGCTCCGCAGGCGTCCGGCACCTGCCGGCGAGGCCACGCGTGACGCCGGCCTCGAGCGGCTGGCGGCACGCAAAGCCCGCGCCGCCGAATTCTACGGCGGCAGCTCCGCGAAGCCGCCGCCGCAGGCCCCGCCCGCGCGCGAGCGCAGCGGCGCGGGCCATGGC
>NZ_JAGGRD010000021.1:0-126034 GCF_018613005.1 Paenibacillus sp. ISL-20 | reverse complement strand
GCTATGCGTTGTCGGTGCGGCTGGTCGAACCGGAGAGTGTATTTGGGCAGTTGAAGAATAACCGGGGATTCCGGCGATTTCTGCTTCGAGGACTGACGAAAGTGAGCCTAGAGGTCGGATGGCTTTCGCTTGCCCATAATCTGCTCAAGCAAGAGGCAACAGACCGAAAAGCAAGAAATGGCGGTGCAAGGATAACATCCTGAGCACCGCCATTTCTTCATTTGAAACATTTTTTAATCGGACGAACCGTCCATCAAGTGAGCAAACCTACTTATGGGACAGTTCCTTCATGCTTGCTGCCTACATACCGTTATTCCGTGTTCACGAAATATCCAATACCAGCGGCATACTCTATCATTTTTTCAAATAACAGCCTGTCCGGTACAGCGCATTTCACTCCTGTGTGCTTAAGGAATTCCGATGTTTGCGGACAAGTATACCGGTAGATGGAATTCTTCGCTCCGTCGCCTTCGAACTGTGCCATCGCCAGCTCAAGGCCTTCCTTATCCTTCGGCTGCTGCGGATCCAATAACCATGCCTCGTATGCCTTCCAGTCCATCACTGAAATGTCATATCCATAGGCTTTAAAATGCTCCACCATGTCATCATAAGAAATGGCAACCGGGTTGCAGATATGGAACACTCGCCCGACCGTTTCTTGCTGAAGCAGCAGAGCGGTAATGGCTTCCCCGGCATAGTTAATCGGTGTAATATCCACTTCCCATCTCACGCCAGGCGCTTTCTTCAACAGCAGCATCGCTTTCAGCATGCGGTAAAAAGCGTTGTTGTCGATGTTTTTCTGGAAAATTCCGTTCTCCGAGTTACAAGACAAATTCCCCACGCGATAAACCGCTGCCGGGATGCCTCTATCTGCACTGGCTTTAATGACCAGCTTCTCTGCCTCCAGCTTGCTGTTCGTATAGACATTCTCGATGATCGACTCTTCATATCCCGTTCCGGCAACGATGGCATCCCATTGACCACCCATTGCCAATTCTTCAGGGATCCCAAGCGTAGATATAAAGTGGAAGCGGATATGCGGTCTTTTCTGAGCCAAAGCCAACAGGCGGTCCGTACTCTCCACATTCACTCGCGCAAAATAGTCGGAATCGCCAAAATGCTTCACTTCAGCTCCGCAATGAATGATGGAATCGATGCGCGCTTCAATCAATGCACGGTCTTGGGCTCCGAGCCCGAGAAACTCCTGCTCCAAGTCGCCCTGAATCGCGATCACCCTTTTATCCATACGAGTCTTGACCTCTTCGCCAAAATATCCGGTCATGATCTGCTCAAGGCGAGCATAGGGCTCCATCAGCTTCGACGGTCGAACCAGGCAGTACACGGTAGCGGTCGATTGTTTCAGCAGTTCATTCAGCAGATGTGATCCCAAATATCCCGTCGCGCCTGTCAGCAAAATATGCTGCTGGGTATAGATGGGTTGTCCGGAACCCTGGTTAATAGGGAATGAGATCGGATACTCAGCCAAATCCTGAATAGGAAGATCCCTATTCTCTGTTTGATCGGATGGAATCGTCTGCTGACCCAGTTCCTCTACTCTCTCCGCCAATTTTGCAATCGTCGGATAAACAAAGAAATCATTGATCTTCAACTGTGGATATTGCGGCTTAAGAAGCACCAGAATCTCCAGGATTTTCAGAGAATACCCGCCAATATCGAAGAAATCATCGTGGATGCCGATTTTGGTTTGTCCGAGTGCTTTTTCCCAGGCTGCAGCAATATCCCGCTGAATATCATTAACCGGTGCCTCGTAGTGGAAGTCATCCTCTTCCATCTCCATCGACAATTCGTACAATGCCAGCTTCTTACGGTCAATCTTACCGGTCGGGGATAGTGGCATCTCTTCTACGAAACACATGTATTTAGGAACCATGTAACTAGGTACTTTCTGACTTAAAAATTGCACCAAGTCCTTAGCGGAAGCTGCCTGTCCATCATGGGTCGTATAGAAGGCCGCTAACATTTTGGTTCCGTCCTCGTCCATTCCCGGAATGACCGCGATGTCCTTTACGCGTTCATGCTTCGCCAGATTATCTTCGATCTCTCCAATCTCGATCCGGAAGCCTCTGATCTTCACCTGTGAATCTTTTCGTCCCCGGTATTCTACTTGTCCGTTCGGCAGCAGGCGAACCAAATCTCCGGAACGGTAATATTGTTTACCAGATTCCGGTGTTAACGGGTCCAGAATAAAGGCTTCTTTGGTTTTCTCAGGCTGCTTTAGATACCCTTTGGCTACGCCGACCGAGCAGATCAGCAGCTCTCCGGTTACGCAGGTTGGACATAACTCATTATGTTCATTCACAATATACAATTCATAGTTGGCAAAAGGCGTCCCGATATACACGGTGGCCAGATCGTCCGGAACCGCATAATTCACGACATGCCCTGTTGCTACAACCGTCGTTTCTGTTGGGCCGTACAGATTCACGATTGGAATCTGCAGCTTCTTCTGGAACATACGAACGGTTTCTCCGGCCAGAGCTTCCCCACCGACCACGATCGTTTTGATATTACGGTATTTGTGAGTATCTTCCATAGGCAAATACGCTGCCAATTGATTAAAAAACACCGTAGGCAGTATCGCGACACGCGTTGCATTGGTTTCTGCCACAGCCTCCGTAAAGGCGTCTATGGAGAAACGCTGCTCATCGGAGAGAAGATGCAGTCGTGAACCGCAAGCCAGCGATCCGAATATATCGTAAACGGAAGCATCAAAGCTGAAGGTGGAATATTGAAGAATGATATCCTGTTCACTCATCTGTAATTTCTCTTGATTGGCCAGTGCCAAATTCACGACGCCTTGATGGGCGATTAAGGCACCTTTCGGTTTGCCTGTTGAACCGGAGGTATAGATGATGTATGCCAAATCATCACCTTCAACGCGGACGCCACAGGCTTCATCCGAGTACGAAAGGAATTTATCATCAAGACAGAAGTATTCTGGCTTCGGTTGAAAACCAGCCAGGAGCCCATCCAGCTTTGCTGTGAAATCCTGATGTGTAAGAATGATCGCCGATTCGGTATCCTCGATAATATAGGCATTTCTTTCATCTGGATGTGATGGATCCAGCGGGATATAGGCTCCACCGGCCTTGAGCACACCGAGCATACTAACAATCGTATCCAGGCCCCTTTTCATAAATATCGAGACGAATTGGCCTTTACGCAGCCCCTTGTCTAGAAGCATATGTGAGATTTGGTTTGACAACCGGTCAAGCTGTTCATACGTTACTTGCTCATGATTCGACGATAGTGCAATTCTCTCCGGAAATTTCTTCACAATGGAAGCAAGCATTGACACAATGGTAGGATCCTCCGGCAGCTCCTGCTTCGTGTCATTGAGAATCGTGTACGCGTTCCGGTCCTCTTCTGTCAGCATAGGCAAATGGCTAACCGGCATGTCCGCATGCTCAAGAGCCGCGCAAGCAAGCAGCTCAAAATGCCTGCTGAATTTTTCGATCGTTTTTTCTTTATACAAAGGACGCGCATAGGATACATAGAGTGTCCACTCGTCCTTCTTCTCTTCCTGAACCATCCAGTTCAGCCCGCTGGAACTATAGGCATAACCCTTCCCGTTACTTCCATAGACCGTTTGGAGAGTGAGCGATTGACCGGTGAAGCCTTCTATATCCTCAAGCAAAAAGCTGCTTCCTTCAATCTGCTCCATTTTGGCGGAAACTTGCTCATAAATCTGTGCGAATGAATCGCTACCGCTTAAGTTAACTCTCAGCGGAAGGAGATTGCCCTTCTCATTGTTCACGCCGATCAGCAAATCGGTATCGTGCGTCATTCGGTACAGAAATACGACATAGCTTGTGAGCATCCATGCCCTCATGTCATATGAATCGCGGAACTGCTTGATCTTACCGGTTTCGATACGAAGATTAATCGCCATATGATCAAGCTCTTGCTGCTGAAGATGCGCTGGACCATCGGTGTACAGATAGAATCCCGGTAAAGGTAGCTGCAGTTCATTCAACCAATATTCTTTGCCTTGTTCGATCATCAATGTTGTATTCAAAGGTTTCAGCTCCATCTTTTTTTCTCTACTGCTTCTGTCCTCGTAGTACTACACACTACACATGCAATTTGTTTACAAGGGCCTCCAGCTCAGCGGAAACCTGGTTAATCTGCTCCGCAGACTCGAAGATTTTGGCAAAGGATGCCTGCTGTTCCTGGGCACTAATCCGGATCTCACCCGACACGGACGAGTTTCTCTCTGCGAGCTCAGCCAGTTGTTTAATCGCTGCCGTAATCTGTTCGGTCTCGGCAACCATTTGCTGGGTAGCTGCAGACACCTCTTGAATTTGACTGGTCACTGTATCGGTTGCTACCAGCATGCCTTTAAACAGCTCACCGGTTTCTTTGACAACCTCAATTCCCTTGGCGACGTTTTGTTCCCCTTCGCTGATGGCTTCTACCGCAGATGCCGTTTCATCCTGAATGTATCGAACCAATTCAATGATTTGGTCTGCAGATTTTCTTGATTCCTCCGAAAGTTTCTTAACTTCGCTGGCAACCACAGCAAAACCGCGGCCCTCTTCGCCCGCTCTTGCCGCTTCGATACCGGCATTGAGTGATAACAGATTTGTCTGAGAGGAAATTTCGGTAATAACCTGCACGATCTGACCGATCTCATTTGAACGGTTCTGCAGCTTTTCGATGATATTCACCGAGTTTTTAACCGAATGATCAATCGAATTCATCTGTTCGATCACCTGCTCCACATTGTGATTACCGCGTTCCGATTGCTCCTTCATATGCACGGATATCTCGGAAAGATCCGATGTATTGCCGGCAATCGTTGATACGCCAGATGAGATTTCCTCAAGTGAAACCACGCTTTCGGTAATGGAAGTGCTCTGCAGCGCGACTCGTTCCGACATTTCCTCCATATTTTTAGTAATGGCGGAAGACTTGTTATTATTGACTTCGACAGCCGAGAAGAGGAATTTAGACTGCTCTGCAGAGTGCTCCGATACCGTTTTGATCGTTGTGACAAGTTCATTAATTTGATTAACGGTCGTATTGAACTTGGCATTGACCTGCCCGAGCTCATCATCGCTAGCTTTTAATTGGACGGTAAAGTCACCTTTGCTTAGCTTGTCCAGCGCCCCCATTAATGCTTGGATCGGTGCGAAGGTACGTCTAATGGTGAAGTACTGCAGCGCTAATACAATCAGCAAGGTAATCAGCAGCGCAAAAACCGTATTGGTGATCAATGCCTGTTTCCCGGAAGCGATTAAGCTTGCATCCACGTCGATCCCCATATAAGCAAAAATTTCGCCACTCGCATCCTGGAAAGGATGCAGCACGGTGATCCAGGTACCATAATTATCTTTATAGCCTTTGGTATAGACGGTTTTTTTCGTTTTCAGCATCTCTCTTACGGCATCGGCATGAATATCCGGTTGTTCGTATAAGTCGCCCAGATTCAAATCTTCTTCGGCAAACATATCGAGCACTGCCGTCGGCATGGCAATAATCGAGGTCTGGTTGCCACCCTCGAGCTCCGGTCCAAAAATATAGCCTTGTGCAATATTGGGATGACTTAGGGATAGTTCATCAAACGTTTTGGTAAGTTTTTTTTGGATATCCGAATTGCGATCGGTTGCCCCTTTAACCGCTTGAGCATCTTGCACCGATACGGACTTAACCAAGGTATCCATAATTTTTCCCGAATCGGATTGCAGTTGCTTCGTCAGTACGCTGTCCTGAATATAATAGCTTGAACCAATCACGATGACACCCGTAATAATGATATACAGGCTCGTCCATAACATGTTTCTTGTAACAATACTCAGATTCTTAAAACGCAGTCCTTTTGAGAACGTTTTTGGCTCACTCACTTGGTGTCTCTCTCCTTTGATATCTCTTATGTATTTTCCATATAAAATAGGGAATTCTTTAGCGAACCTGTCGCATCACCTACTTTCCTGGAAACTTTGAATATTTCCGGAATATTTCATGAATACATTACATTTTTCAAAAATGTTCATCTTGAATGAACAGCGTCCCCCCTCCATCAATATTCTGACATAGGCTCACTTCACAAAATGGTCTTGTTAAGTGAAATTCCAGTTCAATAGATCCATATTCACGTTATGATTCCATAACCATTGCATCTTTTGTACTATTAATAAATCGGCATTTCCTCTTATTTTTTTAATACTTTAGTAATATTTGAGTGCAAATCAGTCCTGTCTTCCGACAATTTTTTGAATTTTTCAGTGCTGCTATTGCCTTAAACACCCGCTCTCAGCTAGTTTGGAAACGCAAAAAAAAGGCGACATTCCGTTAAGTCTGGTGACTTTGGAATATCGCCTATTGATATATTGAGTTTACCTGCAACTAGTTATGGTATCCGTCTTCTCCATTATCTGTCTGCTGATTTCAGTCCAGAACCGCTGTGATGTGCGCAGACGTAACCGCCCAGTGTGAAGCCGTCCAATATTTCGCTTGATCCTTCACACAGATAATTTGCGGCGATTCATGCTTTACGTTCAAATCCTCGGCGATTTTATTGGAAACCGGCCGGGACTCGATGACTTTAACCAGCGTATAATCCACATCGCCGTTTGGTGCCTTTTTCAAGTAAGATTCAAACTCCGAAAGAGCATTAGAGCTAACCGGACAAGTCGTACTATGCTTCAAAATAACTTGGCCACGCTCGGAAGATTTTTTCAGAATCGTTTCCCATTCTTCTATTGTCGTAATTTCATTCCATTGCATGTGATTTTCTCCCCTTTGATGTGATATAACTCATTGCTTTTATTATATAACTAATAGCTATTATACACGTAAACTCGACTAGTTTTCATGTTTAGAGTTCATCTTCAACCGATCGAATCTTATTTAAACCCCATATCATTAGTCAATAATCATGCTCTCTGCCATTGCCTTCAGGTCATTCTTAGTCATTAGACCTTTTACATTTACCATAATGGTATACACTATACTTCGATTACCGTCATACCAGGATATCCAATCCTCGCCATTCTCATGGAGATATATAGCTTCAACATGTTTAAGCCTTATTTTCTCGGAAGTCGCATCCGGAGACTTAGGTAAGCTTGCTTTTTGACCATACCCCGCCGTGATCGTTACAGCCGTGCTGTTATTGCCATGTGATAAATATAAAAAGGAGTTGAAGGCCTTCGACCAATTCAGCTTCTCTACAAACAACTTCTCACCACTGCTGGATGATTCGGCCTGATTCATCAATCTTTGTTTTAGTGCATCGTATTCCACTCGATCTTCTTCTCCAAAGCGTGCCGGTCCAAAAGGAAAAACTTGACCATAAGCGAATTTCATGCCCTTGGGAAGATAACCAGGCACCTCTAGGATGGGGGCCGAGGTACGAACACGCTCTTTTTGAAAATCCTCATAGGAACGATAGGCTATCGGTTGATATCCAAATTTTATAGAATTCACCGTGTCATACCCGTTGCCCTTATTAATGTAATCATCCTTGATATAATATGCGGCCAGCTCTCCGGGCTTCAGCTTGGACAGTACCCTTGTCCTGTATTCCTCCAGTAGATTGCTCAGTTTGGCTGGTAGCGCTGATGACGATGGATCGGTTGTTTTAAGAACGATTTCCCCCTTGCTATTAAAAATTTGAATATGCCCGGTTGCTGCATACGCAGTGAACGAGGCAAGTAATATAGACGAAACCATGATAGACATTACGGTTTTACGCTTGAAGGATCGGAGTCCTGAACGTCTTTTATGCTGATGGTCCTCAATATCTTGACTGACTCTTGAAACAAATTCAACATCACGAAAATGATCGTCCGGTACAGAATGCTGCCTCAACTCTTCGATTGGATCAACGAGGTTTCCCATTGTTCTTCCTCCTGCCATTTATTCATTGCATCCTTCAGTCTTTTTCTGATTCGGGTTAGTTTTTTTCGGACGGCTTCCGATGACTTTCCCGTTATTTCACCTATTTCTGCATACGTCTTGTCGTGAAACGCGTACAGAATTAATAAACTTCTGTCCTGCACCGTAAGATTCACCAGGGCTCTCAATAGCGGTTCGCTGAATGTCCCTCTTAAATACTCCTGCTCTGCGCTTTCGGCGAAAATCTGCCCTTTCCACAATCTTCCGAGCTTCTGCGATAATTGCCGTCGGTGGATCACATTCAGACAATGATGGTAGGCTATCTTGTATAACCACGCGTTAAAGCTGACCGAAGGCTTATATTTTGTGATCGATTTATATGCCTTCAAGAAGATTTCTTGTACCGCGTCCTCCGCTCCCTGTTCGCTACCCAGAAGCCGGCAGCAGTATATATACAATTGCCGCTGGTACTCTCTTACGATAGGAATAAATGCCTCTGCATGCCCATCCTGAGTCTGTTGAACATATTCTTCAATCGTTTCAGCGTTGATGATCCTTCCCCTCCTCTCCTGAAACTTGGATACCTATATAACCATGCAGCAAACGAAAAGCGGACTTCATTCGGAATAATCGGCCCATTAAATATATGGCGGAGGCCATATGAGCATAAAAAGAACCGCGATGGACGCGGTTCCCCTTTGAATATGTATGGATTCCAAGTTACGATTTATTAGATTTCACAATCAAAAAATGAGGGTTTGTCATCAGGCGATCAAACCATTTGGCCACCCATTCCGCAGCTTCCGGATTGTCCTTATGCGCTAAACTGGGCTGCGGCTCGACGATTTGTTCGATTCTAAACCGAGATGAAGTTACGTTGATAATTTCTTGAATCGGTCTTCTATAGAAAGTAACCTCTACGGGTCCAGACTCCTGTTTGTTCCAAACCTCCGTCAATAACTCACGGGCAAAGTAGTCTGGTCGGTCAACATGTTTAACATCCATAAAAGGATGATGAACGGAGAAAATCAAACTTCCACCAGGTTTTAGCACTCGCTGAAATTCGCGAAAGGTCGGCGCCCAATCCTCGATGTAGTGAAGCGTCAATGAACTTACGATAAGATCAAACGCCTCATCTTCAAAGGGCAGGTCTTCGGTTATATCGCATGCAAATACAGTCGCTTCATTGCCGACTCGTCTCTTACAAGCTTCTACCATCGCCGGGCTCAGATCGACCGCTGTAACCCGGGCCCCCTCGTACAATAAATTGCTTCGTATACCACCCTGCGGCACAACCAGCATCTAGGACGGTCATTTGCTCCATATCCGCCGGTAATACTTTGAGCATGGCTGGCCTTTCGTAATAAGCATTATGTCCGCTCTGCGAATCCACATGTCTTTCGTAGTCTCCAGCCAGCTTATCGTATGCCTCAATGACCTTCTCCTTCATGGATCATCCCCCCCCCATTTCCTGCGCTCAGCTTGAGTACAGCGAACAATATGTGCGTTCGAAATTTCTGGCCAGCAAGTCCTCTTTTCGGATGAAAAATTGCAGTTCACCCGCATCCCACCAGCAAAATCCTATCTCGTCGTCCGAATCGATGGCCAGCAACAGTAGTGTATCCCGAATCTCCTGCTGAGCCTGTTCCGCATTGCCGCCGAAATGATCGGCAATCTTCTGGACAGCCGCCTCCATGGAGTAATTGTACTCTGTTCCCGTTAACAGCATTAAAGCAGCCTCGTGCTCACAATCTCCATGCTGGGTAGAAGGGTAGCCAAAGATCGTTGCGATATCGTCAGATTCTTGCCCCGTTAATTGATGACACAGATCCTCGTAAGATTCAAAATCATGCTCATCATCCTCGACAAGCTCATCATCCACATAAGCGTAATTCGGGGGCTCAAGTGTGGCTCTTGCTTCAATACGGTAGCCTGCGAATTCTTCATCTAACGCGGTCCCCTCAGGCGCCCGGCCTCGACTAGCGGCCGCTGTCTGATCCTCGGCCAGATACAGCACCCGGTGTTCAATGTTATAAGCAGGTTCATCAACGCCAACGAAGAAATACAGCACTCCGCTATGCGGAAGTGAAGCCGTGGCGTCGTGAGCTGCCAAATCCCTCAACTGCAGCTGGGCCAAAAACGTCATCGGTGTTCCATCCGAAGTCAGCGGCCACTCCATTCCTTCAGGAAGATCGGGATCTCCGCCAATCCGTGAATTGCACGAGCTGGCATAGTCCTCCTCTCCCTGTTTGGATAAACGTATGCCTTGCCTAGTATGTTCGATCAAATAGTCTGCTGCATGTTCAAATTCGTGCTCTTGGATGATATTTTGCATCTTGATCAAGTTGTGTTCATTTAGCTTCATAGTCTAGTTCCTCTTCTTTTCAATGAATTAGAATGTGATCGGAATTACGATAATGTCCGGGAATCGTGATCTTCCTCTACTCTTCCTTAAAGAGATCTTCAATGATCGACTTGTCATAGCCATTAACCATCCTGTAGCTCCAGGAATATTTTTTATGCAATCTTCTATTCAGAGACATCTGGATAATATTCGGTTCCGTAAAATATATGGCAAAGGGAGTGTACTCGACATTAACCCATATCCTGTACTCCGTACCTCTTGCATAATTTTCAGTCCTCCATAGTTTCGCATTGGAGAAGCTGTTAATGATGCGATCAATAGTGGCCGGATCGGTAATTTCCACACTATTTTCATCATTGTATGGACTGCCCATTTTCTCAATTCTTATGTAACTAATCTTCTCTGTATCATAAACCTGATCGCTCATCAGCTCTTTAAAGGAAGTACTGGATTGAATCAATGAATAGACGACTCCAGTCAGTACGATCAATGCAACGACAATAAAAAAGACTCGCCATGACCTGTCACTCATCACGATTCCATCTTGAAAACCTAAGGAATTCGGGTTTTCTCATAAGCGTATTTTTCATATCTCCCTCCATTGCACATAAATAATAAATAAGTTCCCCTCATTATAAGCTTAGCACCTATCACTATATAAACTCCATAAACCATGCTTTGGTTGCCGGATAATTTAACATCTTTTGGTTTGTACTGTCAATCCTATTTTTCTGGCTGGCGACATCCTGGTGTTAGTTCTGGTTATATACGTTAACACGCGCTCCATCCATAATAAGATCGCTGCTGTCCACGATGATTTCCTGTTGATCGAACAGACCACCGCCAACGGAGGTGGTCTGGCTGTTGGAATCGGTAATTTGAATTGATGTGCGAACAGCATAATATGCATTGCCGAGAGGGCCTTGCGTTTCTTTTACGGTGTAGACATAAGCGCCCTCGCTGTCCTTGTGAACGGCTTTATTCGGAATGAGAATCCCTTCGCTGCTCTTAGTTTTCACGATACTGATCCTCACTTGTTCACCCCCGGATAGCCCACTGCCTTTTAATTTAACGAACAAACGTGTCATGGAACTGCTTGATTTCTCAGCGTCGTCGTCAACATCGGGACTGAGCGAGTTCATCTCCTCTTCTATCCTATCAATCTCACCCGTAATCGACGGTTCTTCCTTGCCTTCAAGCGTGATGTTATCCAGAATATCCCCTACGCTCAGCATGGCAGCGATACCTGACGGTACGTACATTTCTAACCCATACCCTTTTGCCAAATGGCTCATCGTGATATCCGGTTTCCCGGTAGGACCTAATCCCTCCATCGCACCAATCTCCATAACGATACCGTCAAAAGGGGCTGCCATCTGCTGATTAACTGAAAGCGTATGTTTCAGGTTCTCGATCTGCTGCTGTTGTGCAGCAATATCAAGCTTTGCCGTTTCGAACGCGCTGGATGCACTTATAAGAAGAGACTCATCTTCTTCCTGCATCGCTTGAATGACATTATATTCGAGAAGTTCCATTGATAGATTCAGCTTCTTCAGAGCAGACTGCTCCACAGCAATCTGCTGCTTAACCTCACTGCCATCATATTGTATAAGAACTTGTCCTTTACGCACCATCTCACCTTTTTTAACGAGCACCTTGTCGACTTTCCAGCCCGAAGGATGGATAAGTTCCCTCTCCTCCTTTGGATTTATCGTCGATCGGCCGACATAGGAATGAACCAGCGAGCCTTTGTTTACCGATGTAATCACTACCTTAGGCAGCGTCAAGGCTTGTAGGGTGTTACCTGCAAAAGTCAGTATAAGCAGAAGACCTGTGAACAGTCCGGCTGTTATGCTAACCTTGCGTTTTCTTGACCGGGAAATTACCTCTTCCAATATCCATCACTCCTAGTACTGAAACTAACCTTTTATGCCCGACAATTGAACGCCTTCAATAAAATAAGACTCGGCATACAGGAATAGAAGAATCATGGGTGCCATATACAATGCCGATGCGGCAAATCCGATTCCCAGTGCGTCTTTGTTGATCTGTGCAAGAAATAGAGACAACGGCTGTTTATAGGAATCTTGCAAAAATATGAGTGGCTGCTCGATCATGTTCCAATAATCGACGAATAGTAAAACCATCAGCGCTGCCAGCCCGGGCCTGACCAGCGGTAGAATGATCCGCCGAAAGATCACCCATTGTCCCGCTCCGTCCATCATGGCAGCCTCGGAATAGGCTCCCGGTATATGCGCCATAAATTGCCGCATCATAAAGACGCCAAAGGCTCCAAAGATGCCGGGCAAAATAATGGCGGCGGTATGGTTCATAAGTCCAAGCTTGTCTATAACGATATAATTCGGAACAAGCGTTACCTGAAACGGCATAAGCATGGTCATTAAATAAAGCATGAACAGCTTATCTCTTCCAGAAAACCTGAGCTGGGCAAAAGCGTAGGCTGCAAGCGAGCCGACAACGGTTTGTCCGGCAACGATCGGTACAACCATGCTGACCGAATTCCAGAACATCATCAGAAACTTGGTGGATAAGATCAGCACCTCGGCATACTGGCCGAAGGAAACCCAATCGGGAACGATCTTTAAATTGACAAATCGATCTTTGCCGCCCTGGGATACGTCAATCATTTGACCGATCAGTCCGTAATTTCGCCCGATCTCTTGCTCCGTCATAAGGGAGTTCGTCAAGGTAAGCAGTATCGGCACAAGCATCAGGATCGCCGCTGCGCCGAGCAGCAGTGTCAACATCAACCTTGGAATCCACTGTATTTTGTTCATGCTGTTCCTCCCGGGTCAACCCAAATTATCGCGAAAACGTCGTTCTATACTCAGTAGTCCGGTTACCAGAAACACAATGCATGCGACCATAAGTGTGGCAGCCGTCGTCAGCTTCTGAATATCCAGGGAGAAGAACATGTTATTCATATAGTGCTGCATCATATAGATGCGATCATATGGATATTCACCTGCCAGCAGGTACGTCTCCCGGAAGACTTTAAACGAATTTATGATGGAAATAAGAACGACGAAAAACATCGTAGGTGTTAAGTAGATGAATGTAATGTGGAATAATTGGCGCACTCTGCCCGCACCTTCAATTTGTGCCGTCTCGTAATAATCCTTTGGAATAGACTGCAGACCGGCCAAGAATAGAATCATGTTATAGCCGGTATTTTTCCAGATGTACATCAGGATAATGACGCTCATCGACCAATCGGATTGCATCCAATCGATCCGCTCTTGATGGAAATGATGTAACCAGGCATTCAGTGACCCATTCCAATCGAATAGAATCTGCCAGAACATGACGATGGATGCAACCGGAACAACCAGCAGCAAAATAAACGAACTTCGGAGCCAATTGCGTATGTATAATGACTTGTTCAGCAATAAAGCCAGCAACAGGGATAACGTGATAAGCAGTGGAACGCCGATGCAGGTAAAGAGCAGCGTATTCAGCGATGCCGTACGGAAAGAGCTGCTCCCAAGCACTTCCTTGTAGTTAGCGAACCCGACAAACTCTCCGCCGAGCGTTCCGTCCGTGAAGGAATCGTAGATGCCCATCAAGAAAGGAATGATATAAAAAACTGCAAACCCGATCAGGCTTGGAGCCAGAAACCATATCGCCTTGACTCCGTCGCTGCGCAGGAGCGTTCGTACCGAATTCTTATTCATTCAGGTACGTAGTCACTTTATTTTGAATAAGTCCGGCAACATCATTGGCAGATTTCTGCCCGGTAAAGTAGGCGACGGTATCCTTGATGATGGTATCCCGCACTTTGTCTGACTTGTATTCCACCTTATGGATGGCGCCGTTAACAAAACGCTCCAGTTGATCCAGTTTGGCTTCGTCGACTTTAAAGATAAGTCCTTGAAGAGGTCCCTCCTTATATGCCTGCACCTTTCCCTCTTCCTTCAATTGCTTAATCTGTTTGGCAAATGCGTTCTTGTTGATCGGAAATCCTGCCTTCGTAGGTGGTGTCTGTATCTCCTCTGACATCATAAAGGTAAGGAAATCCCATGCCTCCGCTTGTACCTTTGAATTTGCATTGATTCCAACGTCCCGGTATGTAAGGAAATATCCTCCGGCCGGTTTATCCGAGTCATGCGGTTTGATGAACAATGAGATATTCTCCCCATATTCCCGCAGGGAAACCAGATAATCCCATGGTGAATTGATCTGTATGTTTCTAAAATAAGCACCGTTGCGGTAATCTGTATTGATGATATGGTTGACATACATCGTTTTGACCTGATCCATTAGTGACATAAACCTATCGATATCGAATTGAGCTGTACCGCTGGCTTTATCAACATATAAGGAATAGTTATCCAATACAATATCGGCCAATAAGTTTTCGGGACTGCCATAAATCAATGCGGACGAATAGCCATTCGTTTTGGTGGCCACCAGTTGATTAGCGATCTCCGTAAAATCCTCCCACGACCAAGCTTTATCGTCCACCTTAATACCAGACTTTGTGATTGCGTCCTCGTCTCCAGCGAAGCCCATCAGAAAGAACGAGAGCGGCATGCTGTACAGCCCGTCATCTGTTCGTACGGCATCCAAAATATTCGTGAAGTAATCTTCCTTCCTGAGCGATGAATCTTGATCCATCATCGTCCCGAGATCCGCCAATAGATTGTGCTTCACGTAGTTATCGGTAGGTAGCAAGTCCATTTGGAGCAAATCAGGACCTTTCCCCGCGAGCATCGCCGTATTGGTCGTCGTAATGTATTTCTCCATTTCAGCTTCCATATGGGCGTCGTCGGTTTCCACATACTCCAATTTGATTTCAATATTCGGATGAAGCTTCTCGTATTTCTTCTTCGCAGCCTGAAACCGCTCATCTAGAAAAAAGGTCGAGAATACAATGGTCTTATTGCCGCCTGTATTGGAATCTTTCTCATCTGCTCCGGCACCCGACGCGGCCTTATTTGAGTCCGTTGAAGCATCACTCCCGATGCTTGTCCCGCTATCGCTTGAACTGCCGCTCCCACACGCTGTTAATGTAAAGACAAGAGCGCAGCACACAGCCATCCATAATCCGAACTTCTTCATCTCTTCAACTCTCCTTCTTGGGTTCAATATGTCGAAACTTTATTCTTGACCAAATCATGTCTTGCGCTCCTTTACTCTGCTTTTCGGCCTGCCCAATACCTCGGACTCCTACCAATATAGAGTGACGATGTCGCCAAAACTTCATCTACTTGTAAACAATTTGTCAACGAAAAAGCGGCAGACCGAACGTTTATCGTTCGGTCTGCCGCATCATGGAGTAAATTTTATCGAATTCGGAGCTATCTTCGACTTACTCGAATTCTATTATAAACGGCTGATGATCTAATGATTCGACCACCTTGGGTCCTTGCTGTTTGGAATAGGTTTTTCGCCCATGCACGAGAAGTCGGTTATGATCCGGGCTCCAGCTCATCTCGGACGGTATGATCCCATGATAGATTGGTTCTGCGTTCAGTATATTCTTGCCTTGAAGCTTGCCTGCATAGAGTGTATCCTCCCCGTTCTGGGAATATGCGACAAACTTACGATCCATGGAGAACGCAAAGCTATCTATCTTCTCCAACAGGATGGACAGCTCGTGATTCCGGCGGTCATACTCGTACAGGATTCCCTCCGCTCCCAAGAATACAAATTGGTCGTTATTCAACCAGGCGATCTGGTCGCTTCCGATTTCATGCTCATATTGAACATCAATCCCGCTGCTGTTTACCGTCCCCAACGCAACACTGAGGCCTTGACTGTATTGATCCATGACGATCAGCGCCATCCGGCCATCATCCGAGATGATAGCCTTCGTTGGAAAACCCTCCGTTTCATGACCTTTCAGCCGATAAACCTGAGCCTTGTCTAATTCCTTGTCATAAATGCCGATGCCGGTTTCCCTATTTTTTGAATCCAAGACAAGATAAGATATGAATTGACTATTATCCGACCACGTCGGTTCTTCAAACCATAGCTGCTGATTGGAAGTCGACGTAGCTTCGAGGTTCTCTTCCTCGCCACTCGGGTAGGCGATCAATTTCAATGATACACCTTCATTCGACTTGGAAATGGCTGAGATATATTTTCCATTAGGGGACAATGTGTGAGGGAACTTATTCAGTTCCATCTCAAACAACGTATCAGGACGATCGTAAGGGGGGGATAAGCGCTGCATATTCAGCTTGCCCCGATCAGATGCTCTCGTTTCATAAACGAGACGGATCACTGACTCGGCAGATGCCCATCCGAGTAATTCAGCTTGATCTGTAATGTATTCAGGCAGCCGATAAATCGTCTTTACCTGGAACGGCCGACTCCCCTCATCCACGGTATGGATATCTTCGGTGCTTGGTATGATGATGGTCTCTGATTGCAGTCCGCCTGCACATCCGGACAATAGCGTCATGACAAGAGCAGCAAACCATAATCTAAACCGTTTAAATGTCATTGAGCTCCCTCCGCATTTACATAAGGAATATCCACATAGACGACCGTATGAGACTTCTCACTGACGATACGGATGGTTCCGCCGTGATCATCGACGATGGATTTAACGATGCTGAGCCCCAGCCCAACGCTGCCCTCTTCCTTCTGCTTCTGCCCGCCCGAATAGAATGGCTGAAACACTTTCGCAAGCTGGTCCGGCGGAATGGGGTCTCCGGGATTATTGAAGATATAGCGGACTCTTCCGGCAGCAAGTTCAGCCTTGACGGAGATTACCGATTGAGCGGCGCTATATTTGATGGCGTTATCCAGAAGATTAATGAAGAGCTGGCGCAACCGGTCAGGTTGACCAAGCACGAATAAGTCATCTTCGATTTCACTGAAAATGCTCTTCTTATACCTCTTGGCCCGAAACGACATCGAGTCGCATACATCGCTCAGAATTTTCCCTGAATCTACAAGCTCCATATCCTTGTCACCAGCATTGTGCTGCGACACCTCCAGCAATTTCAGCACCATGTTATGCAGCCGCCGGCTCTCTTCAACAATGTGATTCATGCCCTTATCGAAGAACTCCCGGTCGTCATCCCCTTTCTCCCGAATAATCTCGGCATAACCAAGAATGGACGTCAGTGGCGTCTTAAGCTCATGGGTGACATTGTCGAAAAAACGTTTTTCCTGATCGTTAAGCTCCTGAAGGCGATCCCGATCACCCTCAATCGTGGAAATCTGGCTTCCGATCCGGTCAATCATGTCATTGAAATTCAAAGCCAGCTCGCCAATTTCATCTCTTCGCCGGAACGGGATTCGAACATCGAGATTCCCGTTCTTCACTTCCGTGGAAGCCCGGGTCAGCTTCACTAATGGAATGGTGATATGCCGGGATAGCATATAGGAGAATAGGAATGCCGCTCCAAATATGGCGAGCGCGATGTAGAAAATGATGTCCATGATGCGCCCGCTTTGTTCATAGAGCAGGGTGAAATCTTTGGTAAACCTCAAGATGCCCACCTTCACTCCATCGATGATAACCGGGTATGAATATAGAACGGTTCCGCTATTCCGGCCATAAGTGATGGTATAAGCCGTTTTACCCTCGATCGCTTGCCGAAGATCCTCGTCCGACTGTCCGGAGAACTCTCTCTGGTCTGATGAGAACAATAACTTGCCATCTACGGTGTAAGCACTAACATGGCTTGATGTCGCATGATTCAAATCATTCACCATTTCCTCGGCCATCTGTCCGAAATAAAGCTTATTATTCGTGAAATGGTTGATAAGAAATGCTTGCCTTACGTATATATTGCTGTTGTTTTTGAGTCCGACCAGATCCGACTTTACGATCTCCTGATTGCTTGTCCGAATGATCTCCTTCACGGTCTGATTGAGTACGAGGAACGATAGGCAGAAGATCAGAAAAAAACCAACAATAAACTTGGCTCTGATGGTCCGGATCATATCTTATTCCGCCTGCTTCTCGAATTTATAGCCGATGCCGAATACAGTTGTGATCAAATCGCTGGCATCCAGCTTTTTGCGTAGCCTTTGAATATGCGTATCCACGGTACGTGTATCCCCAATAAAATCATATCCCCAAACCAAATCCAGCAGTTCCGAACGCGTGTAAATCTTCCCCCGGTGACCGTACAAGGTCATGAGCAGGTCAAATTCCTTAGGCGTGAGATCAACCAAGCTGCCGTCTTTCTTGACCAGCCGCTCCTCCGTTACGATCTCGATGCCTTTAACACGGATCACGGCCTCCTGAGCCACTTCCCTATCCCCGTGGTTCGCTTGGTCCAGCCGCCGGAGAATGGTACGAATTCGGGCAACAACCTCCCTTAAGTCAAACGGCTTTGTGATATAGTCATCGGCACCAAATTCAAGTCCGAGCACTTTATCCGTGATGTCGGATTTAGCGGTTATCATGAATATGGGAAGGTTATAGTTCGCGGTTACTTTTTTGCATATATCGAGTCCGCTCTGATCGGGCAGCATCCAATCCAGAAGGAGCAAATCGGGAAGAAATGACTCAAGTTCCCTTAAGCCCGCAGCTCCGCTGGCCGCAATACGGGTTTCGAAACCCTCCATGTTGAGACCATAGGCAAGCAAGTCGGCAATCGGCCCCTCATCTTCGATTATGAGAATTTTTGTTTTTTTCATGAAGTCTCCATTCTTATTCCATAGGCCTATTTGATGAATCGATTTTAGCATATACCGTTGACAAATGATAAGTCTGATCCAATACAAGCTTACTAAGACTGCGATTCAGGCAAATGCAGCAGTTCCGGGACCGTGACGAATGAGTAGCCTTGATCTTTCAAATCCGGTATTAACAGTTGGAGTGCCTCCAGCGTGTTGGCAAGATGGTTCTTGCCGTTTGCGGTATGCTGAAGAATGATGCCTCCAGGCTTCAACTGCTTGTGGATGATTCCCATGATCTCCTGTGCGGGCAGACCTGACCAATCCATCGTGTCCACGGACCAGTTCACGATCGCTAAATCCATATTTTGTATAGCTTCCACTTTGTCCTCATCCAAAGCGCCATAAGGCGGCCGAAACAAGGATGGACGATAGCCGATAATGTCGTTCAGTTCATCCTGCGTATTCTTCACCTGATTCAGCGCTTCCTCCATCGATAATTCTGTAAAGTTGGGATGTGACCAGGAATGATTTCCTATGACATGACCTTCCTCTTGAATCCGCCGCACAGTCTCAGGATGGGCCTCAGCCCGGTTTCCCAGAATGAAAAAGGTGGCTTTAATATCGTTTTCCTTCAGGATATCAAGGATTTTGGGCGTAACAATGGCATCCGGTCCATCATCGAATGTAAGTGCGACCTGTTTACCGTCCTGGGCTGATCCATTAAAATACACCTTTTTCTCCATAGACTGATTCCCACTTTGCGGAGTGCCGGATGATCTTTCATCTGATTCACCGTTTGCTTGGTGTCCAAGCGAGAGTTCCTGCGATTCCGCAAAATAGTCCTTGAGCCCATCAACAATAGCTTGTGCGGCAAGATCTTGACCTTCATTGCTCAGCAGGAAACGCTCATCCTCCGCATTGGTGAGATATCCAACTTCGATAAGCACTGCCGGCATCGTGGGCGTAGATAGCACTTTTAACTGTTCTTCCTTGATCCCGCGATCACGAAGGCCAATTCCCTTCACCAAATGCTCCTGAAGGGTTTGGGCCAAGGGGATGCTGTCCTCGTGTCGGTACAAGGTTTCCGTACCCGATGTCATGGGGTCCGTATAGGTATTGCCATGAATGGAAATCATCACATCCGCATTCCAATCATTCGCCTTGGCTGCCCGTTCATCCAATTCAACGAATTGATCATCCGAACGTGTCAAGAGAGGTTCAAACAAAGGGTCCTCCTCCAGGAGGTCAACAACCCGCCCGGCAAGAGATAGATTGAACAATTTCTCATATGCACCGCTTACTCCGGTAGCTCCCGGATCTTTTCCCCCATGACCGGGATCGATTACGATCCGATACGTTTTATTAGGATTAGTCGCAGCAGGAAGCGTCTTATAGGTCTCTGCAAGTCTAGCAGATGATGCCGGCACCAACTCTACCGTTGATGAACCGACGTGCCATGCCAATTTGAAGCCGACAATAAATAGGATTGCAATGAATAGAATAAAGAAGACTCTGGTAAACTTCTTGTGTTTTTTGTGATAGATCATGGTTCCTCCTTCTTAGGTGATCGTGCTAGATACGATTCCATAAGAAGAATATAATCGCCGGATGTGATAACGATTTTACCAAGATGTCAACAAGTTGTGTCCAACCCCACTCTATGTAAATGTTAGGAGGCTTTCATTCCGTTCTATATCTGTACGCATCATGATGTCGGCTTGGTTAGTAAAAAAAAGAAGCAGGCTGCCGACGCAGCCTGCTTCTATCTTAACTGTCCTTATCTCTACCCACCCTGACAATAGTCAAATTCACGGTTGCACGTTCAGAAAATAGGACGAACGAGCGATCTCCGTGGCTTGAACCATGTTACGGAGGGATGCGACCGTCTCTTCCTTACCGCGTGTTTTGAGACCACAGTCCGGGTTGATCCAGAACAGCTTCGGATCCAGGACCCGCAGTGCACGCTCGATCATGCTTGTCATCTCTTCCACTCGAGGTACCCGCGGACTGTGGATATCGTACACGCCAAGGCCAATCCCTAATCTGTAGGTATTGACTTCGAAGCTGTGAATCAGCTCGCCATGACTGCGCGAAGTTTCAATCGAGATGACATCGGCATCCATTGCCTCAATCGAATCGATCATGTCATGGAACTCGCAATAACACATATGCGTATGAATTTGCGTGGTCGGCTGTACCGTGCATGTGGTCATACGGAAGGCTTTAACAGCCCAAGCGAGATAATCCGCTTGATCTTCCTCCTTGAGCGGCAGCCCTTCGCGCACCGCAGGCTCATCCACCTGAATCATCCCGATGCCCGCCTGCTCCAGCGCCTCTACTTCCTGTCTTAGGGCATAAGCCAATTGATAGGCAATCTGTTCCCGCGAGATGTCTTCGCGGACGAACGACCAGTTCATGATTGTAATCGGGCCGGTTAGCATCCCTTTCACGGGGCGGTTAGTCTTCGACTGTGCATATTTCGTTTCCTCCACCGTCATCGGTTTCTCGAATGCGACATCCCCGAATATTACAGGCGGTTTCACGCAGCGTGAGCCGTAGGACTGAACCCATCCATACTGAGTGAAGGCAAAGCCTCCAAGCTTCTCACCGAAAAATTCAACCATATCCGTTCTTTCGAACTCGCCATGCACAAGCACATCCAGGCCGATCTCTTCCTGCAGCTTGATCCAAATATCGATTTGCTCCTGAATGAAGCGCTCATACTGCTCATGATTCCATTCTCCCTTGCGCCACGCCTGGCGTGCCTTGCGCACCTCGGCTGACTGAGGGAAGCTGCCGATCGTCGTGGTCGGAAAAATCGGCAGCTGCCACTTATCCTGTTGAGCGGCATGACGCTCCGCGAACGGCAGAGTGCGAACCGGATTCTGCACACTAATCTCGGCAACTGCCTGCTGAATGTCATGTCGATTGCGCTCTTCGGATTGTTTAAGCTCCTGAAGAGCAGCATCGCATTCTTCCAGTTCCTTGGCAATCCGGGCTGTGCCTGTGGAGATTGCTTTCGTCAAAAGAACCAACTCATTCAGCTTCTCGTCTGCAAAGGCGAGCGCCCCTTTTAGTTCAGGCTGCAGTTTCGTTTCGCTGCTCACAGTCACCGGAACATGCAGCAAGCTGCACGAAGATTGAACGATCAACCGTTCAGCGGCTACGTATTTCGTCAGCTTTTCCAATTGCGACAGCTTCTCGCGAAGCGACGCCTTCCAGATGCCGCGTCCGTCAATCATCCCGGCGCCAAGCACCTTGTTCGCAGGAAACCCTGATTGTTTAATGGCTTGCACATTGCCATGGTATCCATGCACCAAGTCAAGCCCGATACCGCTAACAGGAAGCTGGATGATGTCCTGATAGTTTTCTACGGATTCAAAATAGGTTTGCAGCATGATGTTCAGTCCTGGTGTCGAAGCCGCAAACGTTTCATAAATGCTGGTTAACCGCTTAAGATCGGCATCGCTTAATTTCGTTACGAGGATCGGCTCATCAATCTGGACCCATTGAACGCCTTCTTGGGCAAGCTCCTGGAGAATCTGTACGTAGAGCGGCAGCAATTTTTCCAGCCAGGCATCCGTCTCTGACGGCTGGTACCCTTTGGACAATTTCAAGAAGGTTAACGGACCGACAATAACCGGCTTGCCTTCAATGCCGAGCTTCTCCTTAGCCTCCCGATAGGCTGCCAGCGGTCTGTTCTCCGTAAGAACTGGTGTAGCCCCATCCAATTCAGGCACGATATAATGATAATTGGTGTTAAACCACTTGGTCATTTCACTTGCTGTAGCATCCTTCGTTCCGCGTGCAATACCATAATATACAGACAATGGCACAACACCGCCCTCATAAGAGAAGCGCTTCGGTACGATACCAAACATCGTTGCCGTATCCAGAACATGATCGTAATAACTAAAATCATTAACCGCAATAAGATCGATCCCGCTCTCCTGCTGCTTCCGTAAATGATTCAACCGAATCTCCTGCAGCTGCCGGTGAAACTCCGATTCATCAAGCTTGCCTGCCCAGAATGCTTCCAGGACTTTTTTCCATTCCCGATCAGCGCCAATACGCGGATATCCCAGTACACTGCTTTTTGCCATCTATGTAACACTCCTATACAAATTGTTACAAGAAAGATATCATGTATTGATCGGTATAGTGTAACTCATATAAGCTATATCTAGTTATAGCCTACGGCTATATCCAGACTGGTGTATATGTATTCTTGTTATACGCCACCTACAAAAAACCGCGAGATGAACACGTTTTTTTCATAATACTCTATAATGAGATTACTTAGGATTGTAAAGGAGCTTATCTATGAAGACGATTGGACTTATCGGAGGAATGAGTTGGGAATCCTCCATTGAATACTACAGAATTATAAATGAGCAGGTGAGAAGTCAATGGGGTGGCCTCCACTCGGCCAAATGCCTGATGTACAGCGTGAACTTTGCAGAGATTGAACGCTATCAATCCGAGGGGAATTGGAAAAAAGCCGGTGAAACTTTGGGTGAGGCTGCACTTTCTTTAGAAAAAGGCGGTGCCGATTTTGTATTGATATGTTCCAATACGATGCACATGGTACTAGAGGATATAGAAGAAAAAATAAGCATCCCTGTGCTGCACATTGCCGATGCCACGGCTAATCAAATCCGTGAACATGGGATTCGTACAGTAGGTTTGCTTGGAACCAAATATACCATGGAGCAGCATTTTTACAAGCAAAGATTAGAATCTAATCATATCAAAGTGCTCATCCCCAACAAACAAGATCGAGAGATCGTAAATAAAGTGATATATGAGGAATTATGTCTCGGCAACATCCAATCGGATTCAAAAGCTTATTATAAAGAAGTCATTGAACGGCTAATTCAAGATGGAGCTGAAGGAATTATTCTAGGCTGTACGGAGATCGGATTATTAATAAAACCCGAGGATTCCAAGGTTCCTCTGTTTGATACAACCTTCATACATGCCATTGAAGCTGTACATAAATCGCTCCAAGCTGACTCTTAATGAGTTGACCCTCCCGATTTCGGGAGAGGTTGCCGACGATTCTCGGCCCCCTCACACCTAACGAGTTTTCAATTCAAAATCGGATATCTTTACAAGTTGTCAATGCTGTTCAGCACCAGGATCAGCCCGGCAATACACAACACCCATGACAGAATCGATCCGGAGCTCTTGGCGATTCTCAGGCGCAGCTTCTCCAGCGGACGCTGCATCATGCGGCCTAATACGAGGTGTAATCCGAGCAATATCAATGGAGGCAGCACCATCACGATATTGTATGCAGCCAGGATGGGCATCCATTGAACCGTAGTCAACTGCGCCTTTATCATCAGCCCGATTGCCGCAAAATACGGAAGGGCTGTTGCTACCTCCAGCAGGGCAGTCGTGAACCCAAGTCCGATCATGGCCCCGAAGCTTTTGGATCTTGGACGGCGCGGCTCGGATGTTTTTTTCGTTGGGATAAAGAAGCTGGTGACAAACAGGATTCCGCCTACCACGGCCATGACCCAGCTGACCGCTCGATTCTGAAAGATGCCGGTTACGGATTGCAGAACAGCATCCAACCCCAGCATAAGCGCAGCTCCTACCAGGAAGTAGAAACCCGCCACTGTGAATAAATAAATGAATAAACGCGGGATTAACCGGTCCCGTTCGGTCAAGAGCAGATACACCGTTACGCCAAGCGTGGCTGGACTCAGCGTGTCCAATAGTGATAAGGCTCCAATGGAGAGCAGCAATTCCAGCGTCAAGATGTCTCCCCCTCTTCAATTTGTTCTTTGTCTTTGTGTAACACATAAATCTCAAACGCCTGTTCCATGAATTGAAGAAGTTCATCCTCGATGGGATATAACCCCATCTGCTCGGACTGCGCCGGAGATTTACGAATCTCCCACAGCTTATCTACGAAGGGGTCTTCATCTTCAAAAACCTCCAGTCGTTTCTCATCCATACGCCGCACAATTCGTTGAACAACTGGTGAGTGGGGTCCGTCCTGCATCCGCCTATTGAGCTGTCCCAACAGAGCAATCCACTCGAGAGAGTCGGGATCCGTGCTGTTCATATTAGGAAGCAGATTTAACAACTCTACTTCCCGCTTCTCAAACATGTGTTGTCGGAAGGAATGCTTTAACGATGGGTCTCTTCCGGAGAGGTGAATTAATTTCTGAATGACATCCCAGCTTGTCTCACCTTCCACCGCAATGCTATGAAGCACAGCCCGCAGCGCCGATTCCATCTGGTCCAGCTTTTTTTGTTCATTCAAAACGAAGTCCAACTGATTCATCAAACTGGTGGACCAGTTCCATTCCGGATTTGAAATCATATCCGATATTTCTTGCAAACTGAAACCCAGCCCTTTTAGAAACTGTATTTGCTGCAGCTTCTTTAATTCATCATCACTGTATATACGATGTTTGCCAGGTGTTTTGGCGGCAGGAATCAGCAAGCCAATCTGGTCATAATAGCGCAGCGTTCTTACCGTAATACCCGTCTGTTTAGACAATTCTTGAATGGGAATCGACTTCATCACCTGCTTTCTTAATTCTCTCTGATATCTCCAGTATATAAGATGACGTTACGTCACTTTCAAGCTTTTTCACGAAAAATTAGTACAATTGTGATTCGATGCAGCAAGCGACAAAAAAAGCCCGAGCTATCGGGCTTGTTCAAACACATACTGAAATTCACTTCCATTTGAGGATTTTCGTTCTGGTTAACCAGATCAGATAAAGACCCATGGGAATCACCAACAAGTGGAGAAGGGCATAACTCGACCATACATTCTGAATGATATCAGCAACATAGACGGTGTTGATGTATGTATTCCAGGCCACGATGATAAACAGCACGGACAACGGATAGATTAACGGATTTTGTTCCTTCAGTCGGAACACGGTCTTCATTCCTTGAAGAATGGAAAGATACAATAGAGAGATCTTGATAAAAAAAGTAAGGATCCAAAGCGTAATCAATATACCTTCAACACGTTGAAAGAAGTTCCCTAGGTTAATCGTCTTCGCGAGTGCAAATGCCGGAAACGTGCTATTCTCCGTCTGTTCAATTCCCAGAATCAGCACACTGAGCAGGACGATGATGCTCAGCACGAACCCGCCTGCGACAGCTCCCCCCATCAGTGCCCTCTCCCCTTTTTTCTCCCCCTTGACCAGAGGCAGGAATACCATCAGCACAATCAGTTCCTGAAACATGGAAGCATGGAATCCGGCCTTGGCAACAGGCATCCAGCCTTCCTCAAGCATAGGCTTGATATGGTTCCAATCGATCTGGGGAATGAGTGAGAGGACAAGGACCATAAACAGAAATATGATCCACGGAAACATCAATTCACCGACCCTGGCCAAGATTATGATGCCCATCCTGGCGCACATGACGGCCGCGATCAAGAACAAAATTTGAATAGCTTCGATCGGCGTCTCCGGCATCATTTCGCTGCTCAGGAAAAAACCCAAGTTGCCAAGCAAAGTGCCTGTAAGAATCAAAAAATAAAAAAGGTAGACCAGCGAGAGAATCTTTCCCAGCAGCTTCCCGAGCACCTTCTCATGGATCTCGAAGATCGTTTGACCTGGAAAGACACGCGCGATGGCTATGTACAGCACAACCATAAGGAGATTAATGAAGATACTTAAGAGGGAGGCCATCCACGCATCTTCCCGTGCAGTATGTGCTAACCCGGAGGGGGTAACCAGGATTGAGGTTCCGATGGTCAAGCCGAAGGCCAGTATAAAGAATTGCCGTGCTGCGATATCCTTGAATTTGATCACGTGTTACCATACCCTTCTTCATTATGAGATCAACCTGTTCAGCGGTTGCATGATGGCACCGATCCAATCCAGTGGTCTTAGATAAGGCACCTCCATCATATCCCCTATCAAGGCCAGCAATGTGACTCCCCACACCGTATAGAACACGATCATGTCCCTGAGGGAGCGCAGTTGCAGAAGATGCCGGGTTTCCGTAACGAACACGATAAACAAGAACAATATCAACAACCAATGCCAATTCACGGCTCATCGACCTCCCGATTTAAGGGTTGTATGATGGATCCGATCCGCCGGATCGCTACATCGGCATCCACGCGGATGCTCATCGTTTTAAAGCTTTTTCCCCAATGATCCCGGTATTTTTTCCAAACGTCCGGATATTTTCGGTGCAGCACCTCGCCGAATCCAAAAACATCGGATCCATAACGCTGCTGTACCAGCCCGATGTGCTTCCGAATATTTGCATTATATTTATCCTCGATATCCTTCTCTAATTCGTCTATGACGGCTGGTTGACTGATATCAATCTGACATTGAACGGCATTCACGTCGGCCTCGATCTCCAATTCGGCTGAAAATTCGGGAATCCCCTCCGCATTGAGCGCAACATCAAGCGTTGTGTCTGCCCGATTCACCGCGAACCCGACAATGCCGCTATCCGGACATGAAATATATCCCGCTGTAGTGTCGACTTTATTGAGGACATAATTGACGGTCTTGCTGGGCGGTTCCCCCAGCCATCCTACTAGCCGGTCCCCTTTAAACACGCCGAGTCCCGTATGTTGAAGAAGCGTTGAAGGATTGATTTTCTTGACATTCCCCATAGACTGTCCTTCGGCTAAACTGCCGCTTAATTGGACCCCGGATAATACAGGGTCTGAGCCGTTGCGTTTGAGCTCCGTCACAAACTGCTGTATCGTGACTTTCCCCGTTGCTGCCCATTTTTTTTCCGATATTAGAATCGAGGAATAGAGCGAATTCGCCGGAACGTACTCGAATGGCGTAACGACCTCCAGGATCTCTGAGGCCTTTCCGTTCTTGGCAACGAGCATGAAGAAATCCGATCGAAGCTGATGATTCCGGGAGATATAATCGAGCACATCGCTGACCCCTGACCGGGCCATGTCTTCACCAAATACCAACACGCGGACGTGGGACAGATACGGCATCCGAGGTGCCATGCTTAACGTGCGCTGAAGGGCGTCGGGGATGGTTTTGCCGACTGACTTGTAGGTTACGACCGGAAGGCTCCCCGTCGATCCGCCTTTTTTGGAGCCCGCCTCAGCGGAATTGAGCACTTGAGCAGAAATGGCGTACCCATTCTCATGCGTATCAATTCCAAGTGCCATGACGACGGCAAGCTCATTCAGTTCTTTTCTGCTCCAGCATCCAGATATGAAAACCACCAGACTTAATATAAGCAGGACTGATCGTATTTTTCTTTTGAACATACATAATCTGTCCTCTCTGCTTAAAATAAAGAACCCCTGTCATGACTTACAGAAGGCTCATGGTTTGGATTTGGTTACATATTTCTTCATGCTGTGACGCGACATTCGCAGCAAAGCATCCTTTTGACTTCGCCATCGTATAGGCGCAAAAGAAGACATATAAGGAACCCCCATGGACTGCAGGCTGCACAGGTGAAGGCCAATTATAATCATGCCGATAATCATCCCGTACAATCCAAACGACGCTGCTATTCCCATTAGCCCAAATCGCAAAATCCGCACCGATATTCCAATATTGAAAGATGGTAGGGCAAAATTGGCAATCGCCGTTATGGACACAACGATAACCATCGCGGCCGATACGAGACCCGCTTCGACAGCGGCCTGTCCAATGACCAAAGTACCAACGATGGAGACGGATTGGCCGATCGATTTAGGTAATCGAATGCCGGCCTCGCGCAGGATCTCGAACGTGATCTCCATGATCAGCGCTTCGATAAATGCGGGGAAGGGCACCCCTTCCCGCTGGCCGATTAAGCTTGTCAGCAAGTTAGTCGGCAGCATTTCCTGATGAAATGTGGTGATCGCAATATATATTGAGGGGGTAAGAAGCGCTATCCCAAAGCACAAATATCGAAGAAGCCGAACAAGACTGGCAAAATCCCATCGCTGATAATAGTCTTCGCTCGATTGAAACAGCTGAACGAACAACGCCGGAACCACCAGCACAAAGGGCGTTCCTTCCACAAAAATAGCAATTCGTCCTTCCAGCAAAGCGGATGAGATAACGTCTGGCCGCTCTGAATTATATACCGTCGGAAAAGGGCTGTACTGATGATCCTGAATCATTTCCTCGATATAATTGCTCTCAAGAACGCTGTCCAGCTTGATTTCATCCAATCTTCTGCGCAGCTCATCAAGTACTTCGATATCATATAATCCATCCACGTACATCACGGCCACTAGCGTATTGGTGTGCTCGCCTACAGTTCTTTCTTCAATACGCAGCCTAGGACTTTGAATTCTTCGCCGGACTAGAGCCGTATTCTCGCGAAGGGATTCGGTAAAGCCTTCCCTCGGCCCTCTTACTACGGATTGTGAGCTGGCTTCCTCAACTCCGCGCTGCTTCAGTGCTTCAGTACCAACGTACAGTGAGGTTGATGTCCCATCCATAAAGATGATCGTATTCCCGGACAACAATTTCCCTTCAACTTCTTGAAAAGTGCTGGCTTCTCCCACTTTTCCCATCGTGATCGTGAGTTCTTTGAGCATTTTCATGCGTACTTCCGGTGACTGGTTTGGAAATTCAATAAATAGAGGTAAATCTGCATGAATCGCTTCGATTAGCAATCGGGGATCTCCCATCCCTTCAATATAGACCATCACTGTGGGGATAGCCCCCACCATTAGCTCTCGGTAGATGATATCCTCGCTCTTCCCGAATCGACTCTTTATATTTTCGATAAATTGCGCTATGGAAACCGGCAATTTTTCTTGTGAAACATGAACGCGTGTGGTTTTATCCGTCATGTATACGACTCCTCGTTTTTCCCTCATGGCCAGCTTTGCCTTACAAGGAATTCAATGACCCTCATTTATCTTTTCCTCTACTGTTCCCGCAGTTGGATATAATATACTTTTTCTACAGACTGCTAATATTCATTTGATATTCAAAATGAACTTTCAAAAAAAAAAAAAACGCCTATGGAAGACTCAGGGAGTCCACAACAGGCGTTATCTGATCAAAATTTCCTACCATATTAAAGTATTGTTAATGCGTCAACCCTTTAGCTTGCAGATAGGCTCGCTTGTATTCGGTGGCTTTTTGAGCAATCAAGCTGTAGTCCTGACGCTTCAAAGCTTCGTTTGTCAGATCCGAGCCAATACCGACGGCTATCGCCCCCGCTTTGATCCATTCGCCAAGGTTATCGAGCGAGACACCACCGGTCGGCATAATATTCGCCTGCGGCAGCGGACCCTTGATCGCCTTGATCATCGAAGGATCATACAAGTTGCCAGGGAACAGCTTAATAATGTCCGCCCCCAATTCCAGGGCTTCCTGGATTTCCTTGATCGTCATGACTCCCGGCATGACTGGAATCCGATAACGATTGCACAGCATCATGGTGTCTCTGCTCAGGCACGGCCCAACAACAAACTGGGCACCGCTCAATATCGCAGCACGCGCGGTTTCCGGGTCAAGCACTGTACCTACCCCGATGATGGCATAGGAGGAAGGATCTTCGGCGTTCCATGAATATTTGCGCGACAACGTTTCAATAGCCCTGAGCGCAAACGGTACGGTCATCGTCACCTCGATCACTTTGATGCCACCGGCAATCGCCTGTTCGGCCATCTCCACAACCTGCTCCGGCGTTTCGCCGCGCAGGACCGCGACCACGCCTTCCTCCGTGATTTTTTGAATCAGCTGCAGTTTCTTCATCTTAACTCCTCTTTTCTATTCGGTAACTACACAGAGTACGATTCAAACGTACACTCCGCTCCGTTTATCGTTCTCGCCGAGCTACCTGAAGTCATATGCTTCAGAATGAGTCGTTCTTCCGTCTTCCATCCTGTATATGCAATCTCAAACTCGCCGTCTGTCTTGAATTCCGGCCTGTGCTCGGACATTCGCCGTGCGAACGCCGCCAGCTGTCCGATCCCCCTGTTCTCCGCTTCCGGGACGGACACCGCTTCTACGGTGAGAGCTATTCCGGCGCCATGGCAAACGACCTGATGATATCCGGACTGTTCCCTAATGTCATAAGTAGTCCCTGGACTCAAATGTACGGCAAAATAGACATCATCTACTTTACCGTACAAAGCTTCTGACTCATACAACCATTCCCCTTCCGGTAGAACGCCGACAATTTCCGCACCCCCGGCACCTGCTGGTTCCGGCAGCGGATACAGCGCCAGCACCACATTTTTGTGATACAGCACCTCCATCCACTCACTTTGGTGGCGGGGATCACCACCAGAAGGATCATATCCCTCTCCCGGGTGAAAAAAATACAGCTGATTTGCCTTGCCGCCGTCGCGAATTGGGAGGCTGAACATCCAGCGCAACTGCTCGTTGTCGAACTCACGAACCCGCTCCCACAATCCGCCCGCCGCAAAATGTTCCGTCACATAAGCATAGGAGTGCAGCTGCCGCATCTCGCCGTCAACCGACTTCACCAGAACCTTGCGCACTTCCGACGGTTCGCTTCTGTTTAAGGCAAGGCACCGTTTAGCTTCTGGGGCTTCGTGAAACAGAAAACCGGCATACTCCGTGCGCGGCATCTCCTCCGGAAGGCTGAAATCACCGAACTGGACATAATCATGAAGCACATTGGCATCCCTCGGCGCATCATGCGGCCATCCCCTGGAGTGGGCTCCTACCCACGCCCCTTTCAAATAATAGGACGTGCGCAGGCTCCACAGCTCATCCAGCAGTTCATACAGCTCCTGCTTCAATTCCGGTTCCTCCACCATTTCCAGTGCGCAGGTGAATGCCTGTGTCCAATGCCAGAACCACGGCAGGCACCCGTACTCAGCCATACCTTCCCGGCGGATCAGACTCAGGGTATCCCGAAGACTTTGTTTTCCGTCCTCCAGAAGTTCCTTATCGCGGAAGCGCTGGCCGAATATTAACTTGGCTGCCGTATATTTAGCCTCATGATGATTGCACACGGTAAGGGGCTTGCGAAAAAATCCTCCGTGGTAGATGTGTTCCAGCGCAGCCTCAAACTCCGCCGCCAAGCCCTTGCTCATCTCACTTTCAAACTTACGATGGAAAAAAACCATCAAGCTTCCCATCAATTCCACCGGCAGCGCATGCGGACTCGCCTCTTCCGGCTTCGTCCCCAGGTTCAGCGGCCAGTGCCCGTGCATGGGATTCTTCGCATCCCGGTTCTGCAGTCGCAGCACACGATCCAGAACCTCCTCTGCCAATCGTTTACCTTCCTGCCGGTTGAACTGCGGATCATTCTCGAAGTCTACCGAAGCTGCAAACAGATAAGAAGCGTAATAGAAGTTATCACGAACATCCCTGTGAAACCACAGCCCGCTGGATAGCAGGGGCTGCCTCCATGCTTGTCCCGCAACGTTCTGAACAATCCGGTTCATTCTCTCTTTATAATCGTTCATTTGTTCTCCTTCCCCAACCTAATTCGAACCTATATAAACATTAAAAACCTAAATGAACAAAAAGGGAAGCTATATTTAAAAACCAAAGCCTTCATTTACCTTGCATGACTTGCCCTTTACCCCAGAAGAGGGCCTAACGGCCCTCTTTTAATGGGTTATCCATACCCAGCAAATTGATCATATTCAGCATTACCTGTGCCGCCTCTGCACGGGAAGTCTGTGCCTGGGGATGGAAAGCTTCTCCCCTTCCCTGCATTAAACCAAGATTTACGACAAGCTTCAGGTCTTCCCGTGCATAAGCGGATACTTGATCTGCGTCTATGAAATTGATCTCTTTAACCTGTCCTTCCGTGCTGCCCTTGATAATCGTTGAAAGTCTTGCAGCCATGACAGCCATATCCTCCCGGTTGATCAGCCCATTGGGGTCAAATAAGCCATCCGCTTTACCTTTTACAAGCCCGACTTCATAGGCAGCGGCTACCGCATCCGCATACCAGGCCTGCGGATTGACGTCATCAAATGCGTCTTTGTCACTCGCCGTGAAACCCCAAGTCCGTACGATCAATGAGATAAATTCGGCGCGTGTTACCGCCGAGTCCGGAGCAAACTCCGTTTCCGTCCGACCATTTACTATGTGCCGTGCGGTCAATACTTTAACAGCGTGTTGCGCCCAGTGCGAAGCAGGCAGGTCGTTAAACCCTTTGTTGTATTCCAGCACAATGTATAATCCAGGACTATTTATGTAAGCTTCGATTGATTCTTTGTGATTCCCGGTTAACCCGCTGACATACTTCCATGTTTGAACATCTTGATCATATACATAAATCCCCAACAGTTGAGGATCCAATCCGGCATAAACCGAGGCGTCAAAACGGATCCGGGCAGGCACCACAAAAGGTTGATTATATTCCTTTTCCACATCTGCCCCGACAAGAAATACGCCGAATTTCATCATCCTGCCGGATCGTAGCTGAAGATTCGATCCACGAGAACCACCGACTAAAACGGACGCTTCCTGTTCCCCAACCGGTTCGAATGTCAGCAGCACCGCCGTATGGCCGACCGAATCGGCTTCGATTGCCGAAAGCAGCGCCGAATCGAGTGTAAGAGTTACGCCCTTCTTCTTGATTTCCAGCTTGCTTTTTCCAAGCAGCGCTCCGGCTTGTTGGGGCAGGCTGATCTTGGTTTCCTCTTCAGCGAGTGAGATCGAGACTACGCCGTCCACTGGCGCCCGAAGCGTCTTCTCATTCACGATTTTGACCCCGTGGGTCGCTTCATGATGGCTCGTTTCCGTTGAAGTGTCCGAATTACCTTGCATCCCTTCATTGCCGGACGTGTTGTCGTGCGAATTGCTCTCCGATCCATTCCCGTTACCGGAGCCATTATCCGTGCCACCCTCGGTAGAGGATGTATCCGTCGTTACTCGCAGCTTGTTGCTCTCCGACAGATTGCCTGCGGCATCGGATGCCTTCACACTAAACACGTATTCGGTTGCAGGAAGCAACCCGTCCAGCGTTTGGCTATACACCGATGCAGACACACTCGTCACCCACTGCCCATCTCTGTAAAGGCTGTAGCCGGATACTCCTACATTGTCGGAAGACTCGGACCACTTTAAGGCAATTGAAGTATCTGTCACCGATGTATAACTCAGCACAGGCGCGCTTGGCGGGGTGTCATCACGAGTCGCGACCGTAATCTCCCGACTGTCTCCCACCCGCTGGCCGCCTCCATCAAGGCCCGATACCTCAAAGTGATAAATGGTACCAGGCAGCAGGCCGTCCACGGTCGCGGTGTAGGTGTCAGATGTCACTATACGGTAAGTAGCGTCACTCACCGTAATACCGTCCTTGGTAATTTCATAACCTTCTATTCCCGACACGCCATCCGGGACCGTCCATTCCAGATCGACACTCGTTTCGGTTTGAAGCGTCGAATATAAGGAAGAGACAGGCACCTCTTTCTTAAAAACAACGGTATGCGCCGCACCTAATGATCCGTTCGTGTTCAAGCGCAGTTTAATGTACGGCGCCGTTTGTTCAATAGTTACAGTAGGATCAGCACTTGCTAATACAAGCCCTGCGCGATTTAAATACAGCGTTATTTCCGACTGCTGCTGTGTCGGATCGGAGACCGCGATACTTAAACCGTCGTCCGTTTCCTTCATGATCACCGAAGCCGGCTGCTCCGAACGCAGATCGCCCACGGTACCCGGATTCCAAAAATTAGCCGCTGTGAGGCCAAGCGTCTTCTCCTTCACCGCGTGGATGTCTATCGTGCTTGCCAACACATCGATATCCGGATTCTCGCTGTACTGCTTGGTTGCCTCCCCACCCTGCTCAGGCAGCAGAACGTATGAATAGGAGGCATTAGCTGGTGTTTCTCCGTGATCGAAGGCCAGACTTAAATAATTCCGCGTAATCGGAGTATCCGCTTGCGAGCTGTTGATCTCCTTCCAGCTGGCGGTTCTGTTCTCACGGAGTACCGACAATTCCGCTGCATCCGGGAAATAATACCCCGTTCCGGCGCCATCCGTATTACTGTCGAGATGTGCCCAATGCACACCGCTCGTCTTATATGGGGATCCGGTCGCTAACGGCTGGTCAACGCCGTCCATAATGAGTCTATTGTCCCCGGCAGCATTCAACATGCGGTTCTCGATTAGGGTTTCAACCGTTTGAGGCCCGCTTCCATTACTTGTAATGCCGGAGCCAAGCGCGACGATCTCATCATCAAACATGAACCAGGATTTTTTGCCCTTCAAATCGCTGCCCGTCACTTTAGCCAGCGAGAAATCCATGCCGGCGGCTCCGTATTCGCCATCCAGCGATACGCCCCCGACCCAAGATTGAGTATTCATGTATGAGGTCCATTCTCCGGGAACCCGCCCTTGTCCGGATCCGTCCGTTGTGGTCCCCGGCAAACGGAAGGAATCGACGGTCGGCCAGAAGTCATTGCGATACTGCCCGAAATCCCGGTCATACAAATAAGTCATGCCTATGCCTGTATACCAGCCCTTCAGGTTCTCGTTATTTCCCTTCTCAAAGGCCGAGATGCGATCCGAAAACAGGCTCAGCCCAAACCCGAAACCATCCCGCAAGTGAACGACCCGGTCCATGCCTGCGAACACTTGATTTTTTACCAGGTGGCCCCTCGGTGTAATCGCATCCTCGTTCATCAGCTTTTTGATGACCATGATATCGCCAAGGGACAATCCTTCGTAATAATTACTGTAGGTTGTATCTTTGGATATCCATTCCTTTGCCATTTGTTTGATGGATATGGCCACATCAGCCGGTGCAGATTCCGCCATGCGCAGCAAAGCAATGATCGTACTGCGGGCACTGCCGCTGCCACTGCGGGAGATCCCCCTTCCGTTGACCATATCCATGAACTGCCCGTTATAAATGATCGGCTCATAGGTCTGCGATACCCAATCATACACATTCAATACGTTACGATCCGTGATCGGCCATGGCGAATCGGTCAACAGATAGGACATGTCCGCCGTGCCTTTCAACCATACCGATCCATAACCTCCGGTATAAGCGATATTCGAATGCTGCACAAGGGATCCGTCGCGATATACGCCGTCCCCTTTTGTCGCATAAACATATTCGGAACCGATCGAATCTCTACCCAGCATAATTTTGGCACTATTTTTTTCGATAATTCCACGAAGTGTAACCACAAACGCTTTATCCAATAAATTGGCACCGGTCATTTTGACCCCGCTGACGCCAAGCACGGATCCTACCTTCGGATTCGGACAGAATGTATCGATTGCCGAAATGAAACGGGTGATTTGTTCCCGAGATAGGTGGTCGTACATCAAAACCATCACATCATTAAGTACTTGCGGAGCACCAATCTCCCAGTCCCACCAGTTATTGTAGGCTTTTTTACTGCCGTTGTAGCGATTTGCGTACATCCAGTCGAGTGCGCTGACAATATCGCTCGCAAGCTCCTTGTTTTCGAACAAATCGGAGCCCGGAACGGAATATGCTAATGCCATCGTTTTTAATCGGTTATAAGCGGTCGTGATTTGGCTGGAATCAGTCGTGCTGGTCAGATCACTCCACAACCATGTGCGCCCGGGTGACTTGTCCAGCGACTTCCAGAATCCAGAAGCCTTATTCGCTTGGGCGGTTACAGCCGCGACAATATCAGGATCACTTTCGTCAAATGCGCCGCCAGTCAGACGTGCATGCCATTTTGCACGTAAGCTTTCGTAGGCCTCCATGTCTGAAGCTGATTCCACATTTACCAAACATTCTGCAGACGTCAGACCATCCGGTGTTGAAATTCTGATTGTTGTCGTACCGATACCTACGCCGGTAATCTCCCCAAGATCATTTACAATCGCCACATCGGGGTTGCTCGAAGTCCAGCTTACACTATTGTCCGATGCCGTAGAAGGCATCATGGTCGGAGACAACGTAACCTGGCCACCAACTGCCATGGAAAAGGCCGTTTGATCCAGCGTGATTCCGGTGTAACCTGAATATTCCTCCAGCACCAGATCGTCAAACCAGACCTTCCCTTTCCCTGTCTCCAGAAATGGCTCAATGGTCAATTTGGTTGTTGTTTCAGGAATCGTCAGAACCACCTGCTGCATCGTCCAATCCCGGGTTCCTGTCCATTTCTCGGAAGCAGGTCCGTCCCCTACCTTGGCCGTATTATAGTATTGTGTCCGGAAGTAAACGCCCTGACCAGATACATTATCCGTCTTCAGCCACAGCTTAAGCTTGTAGGATTTGCCGGGTGTCACAGATGTGACCACCTGCTTGACGGATACCCGACTCGTGTTAAAAGCATCAAACAACAGTGACTGTTTCCCTTCATGCGAGTGTTCCGTATCGATTTTGACCGTTGCCGTTTTGTTCGGCTCTTTGCCGCTGCCGGTTGGAATCCATAAATCCCAATGAACCGGAATCGGATCGGCAATCCCTTTCCAGGCCCCGCTTACCGTAGATGTCGTTTCTTCGAAGCTTCCATTAAGCATAAGATTGGTAGATGCAGCCGACGCTACCCCGGCTGTGAAACTCCCGATGCTTGCGGACAGGAGATCTATCCCAAGCATAAGCGCTAACACCAGACTGGTTTTTCGCATTAATTCACCCCGCCATATGGTTAAAGTACAAGCCACAAACCTGGTATGAGTACGCTTCAGCTCCTTAAGCCTCCTTCCGGCTCAATACCCGCATCAGGCCATGTGTTACTTGTAATCTTACTTAGTTGAAAAAATAGGAAGGTGGAGGATTTTGACCGAAAGCGTATACATTTCTGACATTGTCCTGGACTCCTGTTCGGGCACATACGTTAAAGGGGGTGTCCCAAAAGATCTTAGATCTTGCGGGAGGCCCTAGAAGACGCTCCATGTACGAATCATTCCTACCATCGCTGTTGCCCCCACATTTCTTTGAATGGTTCTGAGCAAGGACGAAATGTGGGGGCAAAGGCGAGCGCTGTCGCTTGTCCGGAATCGATTCGTCCTCTCCGCTACGCCGTGCAGATTGCTTACTTTTAGACGCTAAAAAACCGTTCTTTGGTAAAATGGAGGTGCTACCGAGAATTACGTCAAATTGGAACAGAACTTTGTGGACGGCACCAAGATCGAAGCGAATGCCAACCGCTATACGTTCGTCTGGGGCAAAGCGGTCGTCAAGCACAAAGCGAAGCTCTAGGAGAAGGTCCAGACATTGTTTTCGACCATCGCCGTGGCTAAAGAAACAGGAGGAGCATGAACGAGGGAAAGTGAGCCTGGAGGTCGGGTGGCTTTCAACTTCCCATAATTTGTCTCAAGAAGGCGCCAATGATCAAAACAGAAGCCATAGCGGTGTGAGAATAACATCCTGAGCACCGCCATGGCTTTATTTGACACACTTTCTGTTTATGGGAGCCGTACGTCAAGCAACTAAATCTACTCTTGGGACGGCCCCTTGTTGAACTCGACGAACTGTACAATATCCGTGTCTGTATGGACTATTTGTCTTCTCCGTCCTGTACGAAATTGAGCACAGCTTCGTCCACAGCAGCGGTCTGTCCGAGGTCCGGTTGATCTGACAGTTCTACTTCGCAAGATTCGGGACGGCCATGCAGTTCAAATAGAACCAGTTCGTTTTCCCCTTTACGCAATAAAGGGCCGGGAATATATAACGCCCACTGCGGCCCCGCCTTCCAGTACCGGCCCAGATTGAAGCCATTGATCCAGGCGACACCTTTAGTCCAGCCATCGAAGCGAAGAAACGTATCCCCGATGTCCTCCACCTGAAAATGTCCGCGGTAAAATCCGGGCAGGTCTGCGTTTTCCGATTCCGACGTGGACAGCTCTTCTTGCTCCATCTGCCCATCATCCGTAACCGGTTTATACGTGAGTGATGCCAGCATTTCCGGCTCCAGCGGTAGGGTCCGGATCGTCCAGTCATACAAGAACTGGTTATCGATTCTCACGCCTTCCGTGATTCCCTTGGGATCACGGATAAGCGGCCCATAATTGATCCGGCCCATGTTCTCGACGAGAATATCGAGCCTTGCTCCGTTTGCGGGAACGGTAATATCGAGCGGCTCTGAATTCCAACGTTCGATCACGCCGAGCGGCCGACCGTCCAGAAATACCTGGGCGCGATCTCGAACCTCCTGAATATGCAGCTGCTGTCCTTGCCGCGGTCCCTGAAGAAATGTGCTGTACAATATAAAGCCATAGGACTGTCCGAATTTTTCCATCGGCTGGATGCATACGCTTAGTATGGGTTCTGAGAGATGCTTTAGATTGGCATCCGTCAACAGACCGGCCATTTCAGACAAAGCGACTTTTCCGTAGGCTATCTTTGGAACGGGCTCAGGGAAGACACAACCCGGCGCAAAACCATGCTTGCTGAGCACCAACCGGACCGCCTCATATTTCTCCGTCTTATCCCCCCATTCCGTCAAAGGGGCATCATAATCGTAGCTTGTCGTCGTTGGCTCATATGTAATTAGGTGATTCGCCCCACTGTAAAAGCCGAAATTGGTTCCACCATGGAACATATACATATTTATCGAGGAGCCCTTCTCGAGCATTTCATCCAGTACGCCGGCGACATCCGCTGCATCCCGCACATGATGGTCCTCCATCCAGTGATCAAACCAGCCGTTCCAGAATTCCATGACCATCAGCGGCTCTTCCGTACGATATTCCCGGTATTTGCGGAAGGATTCTTCTACCCGGGAACCGAAATTCACAGTCGCGTGCACATCGTCAAGTGACCCGCCTAGCAGCATTTCGTCGGTTGGCCCGTCGGAGGTAAAGAGAAGCACATCAACGCCTCGCCGCACCAGTCCTGCGCGCAAATACTCCAGATAAGCGTGATCGTTGCCGTAACTACCGTATTCATTCTCGACCTGAACGGCCAGAATCGGCCCTCCGTGTGTGGACAGCAGCGGAACCAGTCTCGGGATCAACTCGTCGTAATAATGATCCACCTTGCTCAAATAGAGCGGGTCACTGCAACGAAGCCGGACTTCTCCATAACCAAGCAGCCAGCCTGGCAAACCTCCAAATTCCCATTCCGCACAGATGAACGGGCTTGGTCTGACAATGACGTGCAGGCCCAATTTCCCGGCTAATTCGATAAACGATACGACGTCGGCCATATGGCTAAAGTTAAATTCCCCTTCCTTGGGTTCATGTACATTCCAGGCAATATAAGTTTCAACGGTATTGAATCCGCAAGCCTTTAATTTTAATAGCCTGTCCTCCCAATATTCAGGAACTACCCGGAAATAGTGAATCGCTCCCGATATAATCCGGTACGGCTGCCCGTTCAATAAATATCGTCCATTCTTCCAAGTAAGCATGCCCATTACGACTCTCCTCCACTTTATAGTTAAAATACAAGGTTTATTGCCCGAAGCGATAAACCGCCATTTTTTTAATTTTGGGACTTGCGGCCGATCCCAGTACCCGCAAACGCACCTTGTCCGCAGATACTGGAGAGAACGCATCGATTTTCTTGTGACCGATCGCGCTGCCGCGTGTAAGCTCGAACCACTCTCCATCGATGAAGGCTTCCAGCACATATTGACTTACCCGTTCCCCGTAAGCAATTTCCTCCATCACAACGGCATGATCAATCCCACATACTTGTGGAAGGGTCAACTCAACGACTTCTCCCGATCCCGAGCTTTCGGCCAGGGCATACCCAAACCACTGCTCGATCTTTCTGCCAAATTCCAGAAGCCGCTTTACATCGGTCTCTGGAAGCAGCCCCTGATAGTCTGGAGCGACATTGAGCAGTAAGGTCGCCCCATGTCCAACCGACCGATAATAGATTTCCATTAACTGATCAACAGACAACAGCAGGTGTTCTTCGTCTGGATGCCAGAACCAGCGGTCTTTACGGATAGGGACATCGCATTCCGCGGGCACCCAGCCCGGCGTCTCCGGCAGCCACCTCAGCGATTCTTCGCTAAACATGCTGCCCCGCGAAGAATCGGCCGTGTTCCAGCAAGGATACGGAGCTACGCCATCCTCATTGCCGACCCAACGGATCGTGGGCGCACCCATATTAAACACCATGGCGCTGGGCTGATACTTTTTAACGAGATCCATGATTCGAGGCCAGTCATATTCGCGGCCTTCCGACCCCGCGCCGTCAAACCAAATTTCCACAAGCGGACCATAGCCAGACAAGAGTTCTTCCAATTGTCTGCAATAAAAGTCATCATACTTTTGCGGGTCGGCATAACACGGCTCATGCCTGTCCCAAGGGGATACATAAATACCGAAGCCGATCCCTTCCTCCCGGCAAGCATCTGCGCATTCTTTTACGACATCGCCCCGCCCATCCTTCCACGGGCTCGAGGCTACGGAGTAATCCGTTGTCGCCGTCGGCCACAGGCAAAAGCCGTCATGGTGCTTGGCCGTCAATATGAAATAACGGAATCCCGCTTCCTTCGCGGACCTGACCCACTGTTTGGCATCCAGGCGGTCCGGATTAAACAAAGCCGGATCATCCTTCCCTTCCCCCCATTCCTGGTCACAGAACGTATTGATTCCAAAATGGCAGAACATCCCGAGCTCCATGTCCTGCCAGGCTAGCTGCTCTGGGGTCGGCAAAGCCGCAAGATAATCCGTATGCTGCTTCAAATCATCATTCATCTTTATTCACTCCCTCTCACATGAGTATTGCTTCAGTATGAAACTTGGATCCAACTCAGTAAATAACATGGTTCATTATCTTTTTAATGCAATCTGATAGGTCTCTCCCCCCTCAGCCGCAAACGTATATTGATAACCCAAGCCTGAGCTTAGGCATGTTATAGGTACAGGAACATGCGTGGAATCAAGTATTTCAAGCTGCTGCCCGCTAAATAAAACACAATCCCGGAAATTCTCCGAATAAATCTCAGCCGCTTCAAGCTTGCCTTCTTTCCAGCTAATATTTACTGTATAACCGCCTCTAGCACGCAGTCCCTTCACCGAACCACTTGCCCATGAGGACGGCAGAGCAGGAAGCAAACGAACTTCGCCGCCATGGGATTGCAGCAACATCTCCTGGATCGCGGCCGCTCCGCCGAAATTGGCATCAATTTGAAAAGGGGGATGGTCACCGAACAAATTCGGATGTACTGCCTTGACCAGCAGCTCGCGAAGACTGTCATGCGCTTTCTCTCCCTCGCCAAGTCTTGACCAGAAATTCGTGATCCACGCTTGACTCCAACCGGTATGTCCTCCGCCATTCTTCAAGCGCCGTTCCAGCGTTGCCTTGGCAGCCTCCCCTAACTCGGGCATTTGATGAGGGATAATCTGTTCTCCCGGGTGAAGAGCGAATAAATGGGAGATATGGCGATGACCCGGCTCAAACTCTTCATAATCAACAGCCCATTCCATGACCTGCCCGTATCGGCCGATTTGAGGCTGAGGAAGCTTCGCCCGCGTACCACTCCATTGTCTACTCCATTCCTCATCCAGCTCCAGAATCTCCGCTGCTTCAATACAGGCGGTAAACAACGCATATAAAATTTGTGAATCCATCGAAGGACCAGAGCATAAGGAACCGATCTGTCCTTTCTCATTAATATAGCTGTTCTCCGGTGAGAGCGAAGGCGAAGTAACCAGATAACCGTTTTCATCAAAAACAAGAAAATCAAGAAAGAACAAGGAAGCCTCCTTCAGGACTGGATAAGCCCGTTCACGCAGGAATGACTCTGACAGGCTATAGCGGTAATGCTCCCATAAATGCAGTGCCAGCCATGCCCCGCCCATCGGCCAGAAAATAGCGGGTGTCCATGCTCCAAACAAGCCGCTCTCTGCCCACAGATTTGATGAAGTGTGCGCCGTAAAACCTCTCGCCCCATACAGAGATGTCGCAGTCTTCCGCCCGTTTATGACCAAACGATCGATAAAATCGAACAATGGCTCGTGACATTCCGGCAGATTACCTGTCTCGGCAATCCAATAGTTCATCTGCAAATTAATGTTCAGATGATAATCACTCTCCCAGGGTGGCGTGAAACTCTCATTCCAAATTCCCTGCAAATTGGCAGGTAAACTCCCAGGTCTCGAGCTTGCCATCAGTAAATAACGACCATATTGATAGAACAACGCCTCAAGCCCAGGATCATTCACCCCTTGCCGATAAAGCTGTAGTCTCTCCGAAGTAGACCTATCAACAAGTGCATCTTCTGCCTCTGAAGGGCCCTCTTCCGTTACCGGAGTTATCCATGTATCAGCCGCTTCAATTTCCAGACTTACTCGTTCAAATAAAGCATAATGATCAGCAATATGCTCATCCAGCAATGAGCCATATGGAAGCAATACAGCGGATTCCGCTTGTCGCAGCGCCTCCCGGTACGGGTCATCACAGCGAAACGATGTTTGAGCGGCGAGCAGCAAAGTAACGACATCGGCAGACTGGATATTGAGGTAATTGCCAACCGTTTGACACTTGCCGCCAATCGTATAAGCATGAAGTACTGCCGCGTATTTAACACCATCCGGCCCACATATGCCCTCCATCGCCAATGTACGTTCATTTTCTCGCTTTATGTTACCATCGAAGGGTCGCCTGCTTAACCGGGCTGATAAATGAATAGCTGCAGGTTCCGATGCGGAAATACGAACGACAATCACTTGATGAACAGCACTAGCAAAGACTTCCCGATCATAGAGAATACCGTTCTCTTCCCAGCTTACGGAAGCAACGCCCGTCCTCAGATTCAGCTCCCGCCTGTAATGATTAACTTCTGACGTGCCGGATTTGAACTGAAGCAGCAGATCTCCGAGCGGCTGGTAAGGTCCAAAGTATTGCGGAGCATTCGTAAAATGTGTAAGCGCCAACTGCTCCCCCTCTCGCAGCTCCCCACAGTGAAGAAGAGATCTGATATCATCCAGCTTTTCTAACGCCTCTGGATTGTCATGCTGTTTCGGTCCGCCATACCATACGGAATCTTCATTCAAACCAATCCGCTCGGTGGACACACCGCCAAATACCATCGCTCCGAGTCTCCCGTTGCCGACGGGAAAAGCCTCCGTCCAGACCTGTGCAGGCCGTCGTTCTACAAGCTTTCTATTATCGTTGATCATCGCTCTGCTCCTATTTTTGAGTATCACAATAGAATAAGGGCTGCCTCAGATGTATGATCACTGAAGACAGCCCTTCCAATCAATAGCTAAGCATCAACCTTGCGGTTTCTATCAAGGCCCGATTATTTAACAACGCCTTTTTCGTTGATGAGCTTCGTTGCTTCGTCAACCATCCATTTCTGAACTTCATCAATCGGCTCATTGCTAAGCATGAATTTCGCAAAGCCGTCATCAATGATTTTGGTCAATTCCGAGGTAGCTGTCACCATGACTTTTGCTGCATCAAGATACTGGATTTCATCGCTAAACAGCGTATATTTCAATGAATCCATATCGTACTTATCCTCTTTACCGGCAACTAGCTTCGTCAACAATTCTTCATTATTCGCCTTCTTGTAACCAGAGAACTCAGGTCTGTTGTCCGAATCGGCAGTTGTCATGAATCTCATAAGCTGGAAGGAAGCTTCCTTGTTGGAGGAATTGGCGCCCATCGCCAGCATACTGCCGCTCGTGAAGTATTTTCCTTCATACTCTTTAGGCTCCCAGCCAGCAGGAGGCACAGGTACAGGAGCGAAGGCTGTTTTGAAATCATGCGGATATTGATCGGTATTGCCTGGATCCGCTATCGTAAAGTTGCCTGTAAGAATCATAGCGGCTTCTTCATTGAAAAATTCAGTACGGTAGTTCAGCTTCGCGGCAAGTACGTCACTGTAAGGTTTGGCCGACTTGTCCGTCTCCTCCATATCTTTGCGGAGCTGGAAGAAATACTTGTAAGTCGGATCCGACAGAATGGTAGTTCCATCCTCATATACGAACGGATCTTTCATCATGGTTTGCGCCGGAGCATTCATATAAAGCTCCCACGTATGGAAGTAAGACCCATAACGCTTGTCAACGCCTTCGCCCTTAGTCAGCTTTTTGGAATAATCGCGGTAATCATCCCAAGTCCAGCCGAATTTCGGAACTTCAAGTCCCGCTTCATCCAGAGCATTCTTGTTGAGCATCACATAGTTCATGCTCTTGGTGTACTGCATGCCATAATACTTGTCATCTACCTTGGCATTTACGAAGTACTCGTCTTCCGGAACCAGACTTTCTTGCTCATAGAACTCGTTCAGGGGAGCAAGAGCTCCGCGTGTAGCCCGTTCGAGAACTCCGCCCAAGCTTGGGAATTGAATAACGTCGATCGCTTCACCGGAGGAGATCAGGAAATCAAGCTTTTTCAACATTTCCACGGAATCGCCCGGAACCAGAACCACGTGTTCGACCTTGATATTCGGATTCTGATCCATGAATTCCTGGAGCATGGCGTCCGTACCCGCCTGTTGAGCTTCGTTATCCCAGTTGTAATACTTGACGGTGACCTGCTTGTCCGCCTGACCGCTTCCGCCGTCCTTGCTGGCACCCGTTTCTGACCCGGAATTCCCGCAGCCGCTTAATACCAGGGTGCTCGCCAGGATCGTGCTAAGAATGACGGATAATCTGTGTTTGCTTTTTTTCTTCATCTTACTTCCCCCTGCACAGATAAATTAGTTGTCGTGCTGTTTTCATGTTCATTATAGGCACCAGCAAGGCCGATCAAGTGCAAAATTTTGAGGTTCTAGGATTACATTTTTGACTTTTATGAAAACTTCTGATTTTCACTTTAGACTTAGTATCAACCTTTTACCCCGCCTAAAGCAATGCCGTTTATGACCTGCTTTTGCAATGCGATAAACACAATGACCAGCGGAATGATCGCCGATACAGCCGCCGTCATCATAATGGCATAGTTGTTGGTGTAGTCATCGCGGAACAGCGTCATACCCAGCGGAATGGTGTACAAGTCCTTGTCCAGCAAGAAGATCAACGGATTCTGGTAATCGTTCCAGGTCCAAATGAATTTAATAATCGCTACTGTAGCAAGCACAGGCTTGCAGAGCGGAACCATAATGGAAGCAAATGTCCGCAGATGACCCGCTCCGTCAATTCTGGCCGCTTCCAAGTATTCATCACTGATCCCGATCATAAACTGACGCAGCAGGAACGTGAAGTAGATTGAGAACATGCTCATGAATATGATGGCCGCATGTGTATTGTAGAGACCAAACCAGCGAATGAGCAGAAATCGCGGAATCAGCGTCGCCTGATCCGGAATGATCATGAACGAGAGCAAGGCCATAAAGACGAGATTCCGTCCTTTGAATCGAATCTTTGTCAGCGCATAAGCTGCCATGGATGAGATAATCAGCGTGATTAAGGTCGTAATAATCGCTATTTTAAAAGAATTAAAGTAGAAATCATAGAAGGGAACTCTTCCCATCCAGACCATCTTGAAATTGTACGCCAGATTCACCTTTTCCGGTATCCATTGAATCGGGAATCGCATAACATCCTTCTCATATTTGAAAGCCGCGGAAATCATCCAGATGAGCGGAACGAGAAACACGATGGACAATGCCCCCATGATAAGGGTGATTATCACTTTGGACACGTTTTTTCGAAGCAGCTGCATGTACATTCCTCTCCCTCCTTATTCTTCATTTCTCATTTTCCAGGTAAGCGCGGTAATCAGACCGATAATCGCGAACAGCAACCAGGAAATGGCCGAAGCGTATCCCATATTGTAGTATTTAAAGCCTTCCTCATAGATGCGGAATACAAGCACGGTAGAAGAATTGTTCGGGCCGCCTTCCGTTAAAAAGGCGATGATGTCGAACACTTTAAACGAGCCAATCAACATCGTAATCAACAGGAAGAAGGTCGTCGGGCGGAGCATCGGAACCGTGATCGCAAAAAACTTTTTGATCGAACTGGCACCGTCAATATCCGCCGCTTCGTAAATTTCATTCGAAATGTTCGTGAGCCCAGCCATGTAGATTATGATCGTGTAGCCCAGGCCCGCCCAGGAACTGATAATCGAAATCGCCAAGAGCGACGTTTTCGGATCGACCAGCCATTTCGGCGGACTGCTGATCCCGATGTCCATCAGAAACTGGTTGATCGGCCCCAGCGATGGGTGGAATAATGCGCTCCACACCGCAGCAACTGCGATGATCGAAGAGATATAAGGAATAAAGAACGCGACTTTAAAATAACTCTTGAAGAACACGCTGTTGTGAATCAATACCGAAAGCACCAAGGCGATCGCAATCGGAATCGGCACCGTAAGAACCATATAAATCAAGTTGTTCTTTATCGCTTGCATAATGGTTGGATCATGGAACATCTTGATGAAATTATCCAGTCCGGTAAATTCGATACCCTGGACACCCGACAGCATATCCCAATCGGATAAGCTCAAATACAAAGAAAATCCAAGGGCAAATACGTTTAATAGCAGCATTCCGACGATTTCCGGGGCCAGAAAGAGCCACCCGATCAAAGCCTCTTTCCGCTTGGGGGTCCAAAACTTCCGTCGGCTCTTGGGCACAGGTTGTTGTACAGCCTCCATGTAGCATCACCTCAACAATTTGTAAGTTGTCATTATAGTAATACATCCGCTATCGGCAAGAAGGAGGGATTATGACCAGCCATGTGCAAGATTTTGACCTAAAAAAAGCCTCACAAAGTGGAGCCTATGCTTCGATGCTGATTCCAAATACTTTGCGGGGACCCCAAAACATATAAATGCAAATACATTATTGCTTGCGCTTCGCTTAAACTCATACATTCTAAAATCATAAAAAACCGCCCTTGTCGGGCGGCTTACTGCTGTATATGTTAATTGAACTGTAGCGGTCCACTTATTTTCGCGCGGTGTACTTCGCTTTATATTCGCTCGGCGTGGTCCCCACGTATTTTTTAAACACTTTTGAAAAATACGTCCGATCCGAATAACCTAATCCCATAGCAAGAGACTCCAGATTTTGTCCAGACATTCTGAGCATTTTGGTAGCCATCTTCATTTTGTACTGATGCACGTAATCCGTGAAGGTCAACCCCGTCATCCGTTTGAAATATCGCGAAAAATAGCTCGGATTCAAGAACAGATAGCGTGCCATATCGATCGACGTGATGTTATCGTCAAGATGCTGATCGATATATTGCTGGATCACCTGCAGCTTCGGCTCATTCGGGGAGCTTCCTACTCCCGTTTGCCGGGTTCCAATAATCTGGATCAGCTTTCTCTCCACCAGTTCCATCATATCCTCCAAGGTGCGAGCTAAAGCAAGATAGGCAAACAGATCCTCATCGAATTTCAGACTGGAGAACATCAGCTCGATACCGCGTAGCATGGAGGAAAGGTCCCTGGCAAAGTCGTTCGGATCAATCGACAGCTCTTTTGCGGTCCCGGCGATCTTCTGAAGCGCAGCGCGTATTCCGTCGAGATCCTGCTTGATGAGCATCCGTTCGATCTCTGAAACGTAGCTGTCAAGAAACCCCTGTGGCGCAGCTTGAAACCACCGCGACCTTATTTGCGAAATTTCGGATATCGTATAGTCGGTATTTGCGTAAAACTCGCACTTGCCATGGAGAATTTCCTGATAGATGGAACCAATCGAGCTTAATTCCATTTTGTCTGTGACCGCGATAACGTTTGGTTGAATTTTGAGAAAGTGAACGCACTGGTAACACAGCCGCTGCAAATAATTATGAAGATTCAAGCTGGCATTCTGTGCGAGATTTACCCTAAAGTTATGCAGAATCACAATGTTCCCCTGCTCCATGAACGGCGTAATTCCTTCATACGATTCGGACAATTCCGTCGCGATATTGTAGACAGCGTATAAAATCAGTGGAAATTCTGTTTGTCTGAAACGCTTGTCAAAGCTGGACAGTTGAATGCTGACCAGTCCCAGCATAAACCACGGATACGTCCAAGAGATGCCGATCTGTGCCGCATAAGCCAAAGTAGCTTCGGACGGTGAGCCATTGATTACCCTTTGCAGCAAATCCTGCCGAAAGAGCTGGCTGTTGTAACTCGCCGCCTCGCGATTAATCAGACCGGCCCGCGTCTTTAACAAGTGCATGGATTTGCCAAGACTCTGCTCCAACTGCTCAGCTGTAAGCTGATCCTTGATCAAATAATCATCCGCTTGCAACTTTACGGCTTGCTGGGCGTAATGAAAATCCTCATGACAGGTCAGGAAGATAATCCGAACCTCCGGCTTCACGCGAATAAAGTGGTCCGCCAACTCAATGCCGTTTTTTTGCGGCAGTCCGATATCCGTAATGACAATATCCGGACGTAATTCCTCAAACATATGCAGCGCTTTCGCACTGGAATACGTACTGCCAGCAATCTGCAGATTGTTTGCCTCCCAGTCAATCATCTGTTGCAGTACCTTGAGCATAGGAACATCATCGTCTATGAGCATTACTCTATACATCATTCTTCCTCTCCCTCCGGTAAAAAAACATGATGATGACTTTGGGGCAAATACAGTGAAACTGACATTCCACCCTGCGGAAGGTTGGCGAGTGTCAAACTCGCTTCCGGTCCGAAGGTCAATCGGAGTCTTTGGACGATGTTCATTAGACCCACTCTCTCATAAGCTCCATCCTGCTCGCCGCTTGGTTTTCCCAGCCTACGGTTCAGACATTGGAGCATATCTTCATCGGCCCCGAAGCCATTGTCTGTAATCTCAATTCGGACTCCGTCCGGATTGCTTCGGGAACGGATCTCAATGCGTGGAGTCTGATGATCGACAAGCCCGTGGACGATGGCATTCTCAACGACAGGCTGCAAAATAAGCTTCGGCAAAATGAGCCCCTCGGTTTCCGGATCCAGATCAACCTCTAAATGAAGCGGGATTTCATTGCGGATTTTCATAATGTCGACATAATGGCCCAGCAGCTTGCATTCCTCGCGTAAAGTGGCCGGCTCATTGACCTTGAGATAGGCTCGGAGCAAACTCATCAGTGAATCTATAATTCCGCTGTGAAGCGTATCCTTCGTCAAGATCAAGCTGCATTTGATCGAATTCAGCGTGTTAATCAAAAAATGAGGGCGAATTTGCATAAACAAGGCTTCGAGCTCCATCACCCGCTTCTGTTCCTGCTCCTGTTCGATATCGTGAATCAGCCGCTGTAATTGATCGAGCATCGTATTCAGCGTCTGCCCCAATTCGGCGATATCATCCTTGCCCTTGACCTCCAGTCTGACATCCAGGTTTCCCATTCCGAACTGGCGTACAACCCGCTGCAGCTTGAGAATCGGACTGTGCAGCCTTTTGGCGATCAGGATGGACATCCCGGAGAAAACGAGAAACAGCAGAATAACCCCGGCTAGACCGGTATAAAAAGTCCGGGAGATTTGCCCCGACCACTCTTTCTCCGAAGCCTCATAGGCCAGCTTCCAGTTCGATTTCAAAATGGTCCTGTCCGTTCGGACACTGCCCTTAGTCTCCGTATGATTCGGGATTAGCCCCGAATCGCCTGCGATGAATTCCCCGGTTGTATCAAAGAGCGCCACCTTGCCAAAGTCGACCGTACCAAGCAGCCTGTTGAAGTACGTATCGGAAATGGCGCTGAGCAATACGGACACTTGCCTCTTCTCGCGGCTGTCATAAATGACCCTGGCGATATAGTAACTTTTCCCCTTCCCTGCCGAGTCGCCGCCCGCCATCCCAAGCCATTGCAGGCTTTCCGGTTTATTGAGATCGACGCGCTGCATCAGCTTGTCGACACTTCCGTTAATGGCGGTCAAATCCTCCGTGCCGGAAGAGATGACGAAATGCTGACGGTTGACCAAGTACATGCGGACGTTATTATTCAGCGGCTTGGAGTTAATCAGGGAAAACACATCCTGAATTTGTCTAAAATGCACATAATCCTGATAAGTAGCCAGCCGTTTTGTGTCTGCAAATGACTTCAGGATATTGCGAACATTCGTATCGTTCACGATAAAATGGGAAGCAAACGTTACATCGTCAATTGTTTTGCTCAGCTCATCCGTCATGACGTTCAGGAAATTCTCGTTGCTGAGCTGCAGCTTCTCTACCATCGTATCCCGGATCAGAACAAACGAAATGATAGAAACCGCAATCAGCGGAATAAAGATCAGCAAAAGAAACGACAGCTGGATGCGTTTGTAGTAGGTGAATTTGAACATTTTTCTCTGCGCCTCTCTTATGCTATTGTCCTCTTTATTCTATCAGTCCTCTGTGCCGGAAGCATTCATTAAATGATTACGGTTACTTGCTTATTTCTGCCTTGGACGGTCATCAGCACAATCTCTCCGAAGATCTGCATGTCCTCCACCACGTAAGAATCATAATGACCGGATGGCGCACGGTGACTAACAACGAGAATAAACTCCTCTTCCATACCCGGGAGCTGAACCCCGCATGCCTCAGCTTGCCCGTCATGAACCCGTTCGCCCGTATGACGATATACAGGTACCTTACGGACTCGCGGAGCGGCTGTTTCGCCTGGACGATGAGGATAAAGCACCTGCATGATGCTGATCAAACCTTTCCCTGTCCGGGAGTAGGCCGCATTCGCATTAGGTTCCAGCAGGTTATATTCACGGGAGATCACGCCCTCGCCCACTTCCGCACGCAGGCCGTCTGTGGTTACGGGGATGATGGATAGATTCGCTTCCCCAAGGGTGTTTGTACGGCAAATCAATGATTCCGCTTCCATCAAGGCTTCTCCTGGAGGGTGCGGAAAATGAAAATGCTGAGTAAAGGTATGCTGCTCAAGGCACACCAAGCTGTCGATCAGCAGCCAATAATACGGCTTGATAAAGATGATCCTTCTGCGCGGATACAACGGCTCATTCCCATAGAGATAGCCGTCATGCGCCCCCTCGACATAATCAAACTCCGGCCTGCTGATCCATTTGCAGCCTAGTGGCCCGGCAATCCGGTCGAAAGACCAGGTGTCCTTGACCCCGGTAAACCCGATTCCGTCAACGACCGTTGTGTTATGGGCCGAGCTCTCCTTTAATGCTTTTCTCAGCGGTGTATGATCGCTATAGTTGTACCTTCCAAGATCAGTGAGCAGATCACGGCCGTAGGCATGGAGATCAATATGCAGCATATCGGCGTGCCCGTGGCCTCCCCCGAGCGGACCGCAGTGAAAATAAAGGTACAGCGCTTCTTCGTCCCAGCCCGTTCGCATCGTATAATGACCGGAATGGGTAAATGCTCTGCTCAGGTATAGCGGCTCCGAGGGAACCATTGCTTTGTAATCACGGATTCCCTCTATGCCGAACAGCCAGGCATTATCATAATCCGGCCGAGCATTTCCGCCAAAGCGCAAAACGGAATCGCCAAACAGCCACGCGGCATAGGTCAGAATGGAACGGATATCACTGTCGTCGCTATCTCCCAGCATCGGCTGCCTGTGATTCGGCTTCGCCCAGTACAGAGAGGCTCTGGCCATATCGCGGACCGTACGACGAAATGAACCGTCAAGCTCCACCCCGTTGAGATTGGCAAGGTGAACGCAGTCAAGATAACAAGCCAGTACCTCATGATGGTACGTTGGCGATTGCTCCCAGTGAATGCCATCCGCCATGATCTGAAGCCTAGCCGTTTCTTTCAGTCTCTCTTCCCCCAATTCCCGCCACCGTGCCGACTTACGGAATTCGGGGAAGAACAGTGCAATATGGTATAAACCGCAAGTCTCCAGGACACCCCAGTTGCTGATATGCTTCCAGCTGGTGAAGGAAGCGGCCAGATACTCCCCGTGCTCATGAAGCGAAATCAGCACTTTACAAAGCAGCGACGGAGTCAGGGATGGACTGCCGATCATGTATCGAAGTGCCTTGATCCAGTTCGCGCTGCGCAGGCCTGCTTCGATCGGGCGCCATGTCAACGTATCCGTCGTAGGTTCTTCGGGGACTGGATTCCGCTGTATCCAGTCTTCAAGCTGATTGCAAAGCACCCCGGCATACATCTCATCGCCTGTCATTGCATACGCTTGTCCTAATGCCACCCAATAGCGGTGGCGATTCAGCATATAAGCCCACTCCACGTCTTGATCGGGAATATGGCACCAGTCTATATCACCGTCAAATGTGACGGGCACTACACTACGTTCCATATCCCATGGAAAGCGGAACAGGAACGTCTGCCGCACCACCTCATCCGCTGTCATCATCACCGTTTCCAGTTCATCTGCACAGTATTGCTTCACATATTCCGTAACTTTTTGCTTATCCTCACTGCTCGTCCACCATCCGGGTGTCCTCCGACAAGAGAAGTACTTGTGCAGCTTACTCAGTATATCGTGCCGTTGACCTTGGTCGTCTGCATCTTGCATCGGACGCATAGCGGGATCCTCCAGATTCAAAACCGCTAAAACGGCATCCACCGAAGCTTCCGTAGCATCAGCGTTCATACCAGTACCCCTTGCTGCCGTTCTCCATCCGAATCAAAGCTTCCAGGTAAAAATAATCCCCCCAGATCATGAAATCATCCGGGGACAATCCGCCGCGCACATGATAAGAGCCATGCTGCAGCAGGCCCTCCGTCTCTTGGCCGATCGTGGAGTAATTTCGTACCAACGAGGTCATGGAATCCTTCAGACCTTGTTCAAAGTCGGCTCTTTCGGGATCCTCCTCCTCCAGATGTCCAATCAGTTCCAGCAAGCCTGCTGCCACAATGGCGGAGGCCGAGCTGTCGCGATAAGTCTCGGCGGTTACGGGAGCATTAAAGTCCCAAAGGGCGACATGATCCCCCGGTAAGTGCGCAAGGAAATATCTCGCCATTCTTTTAGAAGTATCGAGGTATACATGATCTCCTGTATAATGATAAGCCAGTGCGAAGCCGTATACCCCCCAGGCTTGTCCCCGCGTCCATGTCGACCCGTTCGTATAACCTTGATGCGTGGCACCTCCGATCGGCTCCCCGGTATGCGGATCAAAGAAGAAGGTGTGGTATGAACTGTCGTCTCCCCGCACCAGATAACGCCTTGTCTTATCCGCCTGCATGATTGCTATTTCCCGATATACCGGATTGCCGGTTTGCTGTCCCGCCCAGAACAAGAGCGGCAGATTCATCAAACAATCGATAATGATGCGGCCACCCTCCTGTTCATCCCCTTCAGGACCCCAGGCTTGAATATATCCTCCGCCCGGACGCCAGCGTTTCAGCAGCAAGTCCGCAGCATGAAGTGTCAACTGGCGGGCACTTTCGTCCTTATCAACGATCCATTCCGCTTTGGAGGACAAGGAATACAGAAATCCGATATCGTGATGATCCAGCACCCTCTTATCCGCAAAGCGTTGGCGGAAATCTTCTACGGTTCGCACAGCCCCCAATCTGAAGGCCTCGTCACCTGTGTATTCATAACATAGCCAGAGAAGGCCGCTCCAGAAGCCGTTCGTCCAGTCGTCATTGTCATTCAGCAAATAAGCTCCGTCCCTGCTGACGTGGGGAAATCTTGTCCCGAAAGTATCCATGTTCTTCCGAATTTTCTCTACGGCGTCTTTAATCGCACTGCTCCACATAACCTCTTGCTCCCTTCAAATCGATCATGATTACGATTCATGATAAGGAGAGTCACCCCGTTCTTGTAGAGCCGATTTTTGCCTTGATGTGCAATATTTTGACTTTCGGGTCCCTAGGGCGGTAAAAATGGAACAAGCCTATTCCTTTTCGCTCGAATCCAACTAAAAAAAGAGTCCCAAAAGATCTTAGATCTTGCCGGAAGCCCCTTCTTGCTGTTAGAAGACGCTCCATGTACGAAATGGTTCCTACCATCGCTGTTGCCCCCAAATTTCTTGGAATGGTTCTGAGCAAGGACGAAATGCGGGGGGCAATGGCGAGCGCTGACGCTTGTCCGGAATCGATTCGTCCTCTCCGCTACGCCGTGCAGATTTCATACTTTTTTAGACGCAAAGAAACCGTTCTTTGGTAAAATGGAGGTGCTACCCAAACCATTTACGAAAGGAACGGTTTCTTTTGTACATTCAAATACCATGGACCAGCTCTATCTGATCAAACAGAAACTATAGCGGTGTGGGAATAACATCCTGAGCACCGCCATAGCTTTATTTGACACACTTTCTGTTTATGAGAGCCGTACGTCAAGCAACTAGATCTAAATGGGACGGCCCCTCATGTCTGCCGAGCGATATAGTCTAGCCGTCGTACTTCTTCCACTTTCTGATTTTGGTTCTGAAGCTTTTGAACGGTGCGACGGAATTGATATGCAGCCATTTCCACATCGGCCAGTTGGCACTGGTTACCGTCCACTTGCGAACACCCGAATGAAATAACTCTTCCTCACTCAATTGGTTGATCCATTCACACCATTCTTCTGTCCTCTGCTTCAACAACGAACGTAATTCTTCCAAAGAATATCCATCATACGTATGATAGAATTGCTGATACAGCGCCCCCAATTGATTCCATTTATAGTCAGGGGTTGGCGTCGTAACTTCTTTACCCGCAAGTTCATCCTTCTCCCAGCTCATTACCAGCATTAGCCATCCGAGCTGATAGGCGATCATTTCTTGGGGTGTTCTGTCCACTTCGCCAATACGAAGATTCCTTTTATCCTCTGGAACATCATCAAATTCTTGGTCAAAAAGCTTGTACGTTTTTTGAATTTCAGTGATTAAAGCTTCTTTGCTCTGGTACGTTTGCAACGGTACCCTCTCCTTCATCATTTACATGTTCCACCCACTTAACAGGGGCATCCAAATTATACCATGCCCTGAGGCTATGTACGGTGATGAAAATCATCCTGCCCCTTTACAGGGGCAGTCCGTTCGAAGAATTAATATTCTCTTGACGCTATCTCTTTCTGAAGCCGTTCAATCACTTGATCTATGGAGCTTTCACCAAGTTCACCCTCGCCCCGTTTACGGACCGATACGTGATCGGAGTTCATTTCCTTCTCGCCAAGAACCAGCGTGTAAGGCGTTTTTAACAGACCCGCTTCACGGATTTTATAACCCAGCTTTTCATTTCTTACATCGACGTTCACTCGTATGCCGGCATTCTCCAGACGTTTCTTCACCTTTAACGAGTAATCGATATAGTGATCTGACACCGGTATGATCATAACCTGTACGGGAGAGAGCCACATCGGGAAAGCCCCACCGTAATGCTCTGTAAGAATTCCGATAAATCGCTCGATAGATCCGAATACCGCCCGGTGAATAACAACCGGCCGATGCTTCTGGTTATCTTCTCCGATATAGGAAAGATCGAATTTTTCAGGGAATTGGAAATCCAGTTGGATGGTACCGCATTGCCAGCTTCGCTTTAAGGAATCCAAGATATGAAAATCGATTTTCGGTCCATAAAACGCGCCATCCCCTTCATTAATCCGGTACGGCAGCCCTAGTTGATCCAGCACCTGCTGGAGCGATGACTCCGCCTGCTCCCACAATTCTTCAGAGCCCATGGAATCTTCCGGTCTTGTCGATAACTCGATTGTATAATCAAAGCCAAAAACTTGATAAACCTGGCTGATAAAATCGATAACCTGCTTGATTTCTTCCTGGATCTGATCTGGTCTTACAAAAATATGCGCATCATCCTGACAAAACGTGCGCACCCGCATCATGCCGTTAAGAGCTCCTGAGAACTCATGGCGGTGCACTTGACCAAATTCGGAAATACGAATGGGCAGCTCTCTGTAGGAGTGCAGCGAATTTTTGTAGACTAACATATGCCCTGGACAGTTCATCGGCTTCAGCGCATACTCCGTCTCGTCCACTTGCGTGAAATACATATTGTCTTTGTAGTGATCCCAGTGACCGGACATTTCCCACAGCCGCTTGTTCATCATCAGCGGCGTGCGCACTTCATCATAATCGTTATGGAATTGAAGTCCTCTTGCAAATTGCTCCAGTTCATTGCGGATGATCATCCCGTTTGGCAAAAAGAAAGGCATGCCGGGCGCTTCCTCTGAGAACATAAAGAGCCCGAGCTCTTTTCCCAGCTTCCGATGATCCCGTTTCTTAGCCTCTTCCAGCAGCAATAGATGCTCCTCGAGCTGCGACTTCTTCGGAAACGCCGTTCCGTATATTCGTTGCAGCATTTTATTGTCCGAGTTCCCCCGCCAATAAGCACCCGCCACACTCATTAATTTGAATGCCTTGATTCTGCCCGTTGAAGGAAGATGCGGCCCCCTGCACAAATCAATGAATTCCCCTTGCTCATAGACCGAAATGACCTCGTCCTCCGGCAATTCACGGATCAGCTCCATCTTGTATGGGTCATCTTTGAAAATACGTTCAGCCTCCTGACGACCAACCTCCCTGCGAATAATCGGCAGGTCTTCCTGAACGATCTTCTGCATTTCTCCCTCAATGGCAATCAAATCATCGGTTGTAATCGAATGCCCCAGATCCATATCGTAATAAAAACCATCCTCAATGACAGGCCCTACCCCAAAATGGACGGACTTCCTGCCATAGATTCGTTTAACGGCCTGGGCCATCAGATGAGCCGCGCTGTGCCGATACACGTATAGTCCATCCTCTGAATCCAGCGTTATAATACTTACTTCCGCATCTTGACACAGCTCATAATCCAAATCCACGAGTTTCCCATTCACTTTGGCTGCAACAGCCTGTTTCTTTAGACCTGAATGAATGGATTCCGCGATGCGGCTCATCGTCGTTTGTGCGGGATACTCCTTTTGGCTTCCGTCCGGCAGCGTTACTACAATTGACATTGTTATCCCTCCATCAAATTTTGTTTGAACGCAAAAAAGCACTCGATCCCTAAGGGACGAGTGCGTTCAGCTCGTGGTTCCACCCTAATTTGATCGAAAGTTGCATTCGCTCATACGGCCAGCGTGCTCTTTTCGATCCTCATTCAGACATCCGGTAACGGGGATGACTCGGTGTTTTCTAGTTCCATATCTCGATAGTCAAACGACCGATCAGGGTTCAAAAACACAGCTACAAAGGGGTAATCCAAGAAGCAAGCACGGAGGAAGCTTTCACCAATCGCTTCCCTCTCTGGGCAGGTCGTTTCAAGAATCATGTCTTTGATGGTTGCTGATAGTAAAGTACTATAAGTCAGTTTTTTGTAATTGTCAAACAGAATCTGACTGACAGATCCATGTTAATATGGATAACCTCCAGTCTCCCAATACATCCTATGTCAGTATCTCTATCATGGTCACTTTTCTTCATTGTTCATAGACATTTTAATCAGATATCCAACGCCTAAACCGACCAGAACTCCTGGAAACGCACTTCCCAGAGCTAAACCAATACCCGCCCCGATGATGACGCAAGCGTAAATAATGACATCTCCCTTATTCATTCCGTCCATCTCCCTCTGTATGTATTTATGACATAGATCGTAATTTTCTATCACAAAATACATCTTACAAGATGACGTCGCGTCACTTTCAAGTGTTTATTCCATATTGTTTATAACATCAATAAATTCTTCTTTGGCCTGTGTGTCATACTCCTCCGGTAACTTCTCCAACAATTGATGAATGCTGCTGCTCTTCCGCACGGTGAAACGGCTTGTCTAGTTGCTGTTTAATATTAATACATACCTCGTTATTTCATTAAATATCGATTCCTCAATTGATATAGGGGTGATTTCAACCCCGTCCATATCCAGATTGGTAGAAGACATCGAATGTTTGAATTCGACCCGAAGACTGCTTATCAATAGGAAAGGTTTCCCTGCGTATTCAGATCATTCCCGTATAGACTTACCTTGTTTCTACTTAAAGTCAAAGCGTTTAATATCATAGCATATGATATTACCATTCAAGGAGGCTGACCCATGGACATGTATATGGATATAGGGATTAAACTGGTCATCAGCTTTTTTGGATTATGGATTATTACTTTTGTTACGGGGAGAAAAACCATCAGTCAGCTTACACCGCTTGACTTCTTGACATCCCTCGTACTAAGCGAAATTGTCGGCAACACCCTGTATGATGATACCGTTAAAATCAGCCATCTATTGTTCGCTCTTGCTCTTTGGACGACCGTATCTTACCTCTTCGAGAAGGCTGCCACCCACTTTGTTAAGTTTGGATATTTGACTGAAGGCCGAGCGGTACTTCTGATTAATAACGGTAGGATCAACCAAAAGTGGTTGAACAAATACGAAATGGAATATAAACAGCTGCTGTCCATGCTAAGACGGCAAGGCATCTTCTCCTTAAATGAAGTCAAGTATGCGATTCTGGAGACAGACGGATCGCTATCTGTTATGCGCAAACCCGAGTTCGAACCGCCGACGGCCCAGGATATGGGGATGGAAGCCAAGCCGGACATCTTAACGGTTACGGTCATCGACAAGGGCAAACTGCTTGAACAATCGATGCTGGGCAAACCCATTGATCACAACGAGATCAAACAAAAGGCGAGGGAGCAAGGCTTTGACTCCTTGGAGGATATTGCTTATGCGGAATATGGAGATAACGGGGAGTTGTATATTTTTCCCAAAAGGGAGGTTCTGGAATGATCTTATATAGGTTATCCCACCTTGATTTTGCAGGAGACCTTCCTGTCTCTTCTCCAGATTTTCCGACTCAGTTTCGCCCCGTAGGCTACCCGCAAGCACACGGTGCGTCGTTTCGGAAAACAGGTTGTAACACCCCTCGAAGCTAGCTACAAAATAAGGCCAAGCTGGTTTCTTGTTTTGCAACGCGTCATCAAGATATTGCTCGAACTGGTTTAGTCCGTAAATAAAGCCTACTCCACTCTTTTTCGCTATATTCACTATAGTAATCGACTTATAATACACTTGAATTCTGCGATATGATCACCAACATGTGTGGGTCATTTAGTCCAACATAAAATTGTACGGAACAACTTACAATCTGAGGGTTAAGAGGTACCACCGATGAAGTTGTACGAAAGATCGTACAAAATCGGCACGAAAGGGTTCCGTTATAGAACAATTGTATGAAAAATCGTACAACAGAGAGTCTAATGCTAGCTGTTTCAAGAGATTTGTACGAAAAAACGCACAAAACGGGCACGAAGGGGAGCCGTAATAGAACAATTGTATGAAAAATCGTACAAACGAGATCCAAATGCCAGCGGCTGTAAGAGATTTGTACCAAAAATCGTACAAACGAGAGAAACTCACGGGACGGTAGTGGGAAAACAGTTTTGTTTCGGGACGGTTCCTCTAGAAGCCCCTGGTTAGACCAGATATCGACCATTTAAAGCAACTACAAAATAAGGCCAACCAGCTGTTTCTGGTTGACCTAATCATACGAAAGAAGCCTGATTGGTCAGGCTTCTTTTCCTTGCTCCTAACTACAAAGCGAATTCAACGATGTACTGTTTGCACACCGTAACATATCCCAGGGACTGATATAAACGTATCGCGTTTACGTTCTTCTCCAGCACATTCAGATACACGTGGGGAGTGATTGCACGCCCCTTACGGGTCAATTCCGCGCATACCTTTTTGCCGTACCCTTGTCTTCTCCACGCAGCATCCGTGCCAATAATCCCAAGCTCAACATAATCATCGCTATAGATATGGTATCCGCCGAGAGCGATGAGCTCCTGATTCTGAACAACCCCATAGAAGGGGTTTTGAAGCTCTTCCCTTGCAAAAGCCATCGAATGGAATTCAACCATTTTCGACTCGATCATATCAAAGTATGAGGGGTTTAAACGAAACACCTCGTCATCTCCTAACGGCAAATCTTCAAGATGCCGATGCTTCATGAGTAGGATACCTGCGGGAGGTTTCATCACATCAATCTCAGCGTCCAGAACCTCCCATTCATCCTCATTCACGATAAAGCTCCCCTTTGCCCCATCGGGTAATTCCAGATCTCGTTTCATTCGGGACAGCACGGACTGAAATCGAAATGATGTCTGAAGAGGAAAAACCGAAAAGGCATAGAAAGGCAACCCTTTCAGAAAAGCCGCAACACCCAGCAGCTCTCCATGTTCTGAGAACTGCCCATAATGAACGGTCTGATTCTTCCGGCACGTAAGGTAGGAATAATATAAGAAATGCTGATCTCTGTTGATCGTATCCAAGAGGCTCCCCAGCTCTTCAGGCAACAGTCTGCGAATTACCAAATCTTCTCCCTTTCTCAAAAGAAATCCATGAGGTAGGTTTGACCGACGGGAATCATCGACTCCAATTGTGTTACAGCCTTGGGATTTCCGGTCAGACGGTGAATGGCATGCAACTCCTGTGGTCTTTTGTATCCCGCAAACAGCGCCGACAACGTCTGAATATCGGTCGACAGATCAGTCTGCTCCCCATGATCGGACGGAAGCTCCGACAGCTCCGCTTTCCCCTCTTGATTAACCGACAAACTCCATCGGCCTGCATTCCAAGGCGCAGCGGAATCTTCCACCTCGATAGTCATCTCGGCTTCCCGATGCGCTTCAAAAGCGTACTGCTCCACAAAGGATTTCAAATCCACGATGCGGGCCATGAAGTATGGGACCACTTCCTGGGTAACGCGTGGATCCGGCAGCATAAATGGCAGCTGATCATCTCCAGGCACCATTGTCATCGTAACCTGCTCAATTCTGGAATCATGGTTTCCAAAAAAGGTCCAGAGTGCACTTCGTGCTTCTTCATTCAGGTATACAAATTCGTCGCACACGAGATCTTTGTCTTTGAGCTCATATAACGCGTAGCCCGTCGGTTTGCCTTCAGCTGAATAATAAACAACGCTATGACTGTCACCCTGCAGCACGGATCTTGTCCACCATGCTTCATCCCGCACAAGCGTACCGTTATAGCGACTGGCATAGGCATGATACATGCCGTCCAATGTAGGAATATCGGTTACGCCTCTGACAATGCGGCCAGGCACTTCCACCTTACGCGGGAATTTAGAAACTGGAATGATGTACTTTTTAAATTCCGCGTAAAGTTCCCAGCCAAATTTACGATAGAACAGAATCGAAAATGGATGCAGGAAGGAAAGGATCTGGCCTTTGCTCTTCATTTCTTGCAATGCATGTTTGAGCAATGTAGATACATGTCCCTGTCTGCGGTTCTCCGGCCATGTTGCCACGCCGGCAATACCGCCCATATCGAATATGTTTCCATGCAAATAAACTTGCAGCGGGATGATGGTCAGTTTCGCTTGCAGCTCTTCTCCATCAAAAATCCCCCAGAAGTGTTCAGGTTTAAAATGCTTTTGACTGGATTCTCGCTGCTCCGGTGTTAGCGTATATTGAAAGGCATATTCAGATAATTTTGTACTGATCTCAAACTCATCGGCTCTTAATTGTCTAAGTTCCATACTTGATTCACCTCACCAATCTTTATATGTACTTTTGCTGCTGGATTACCATTTTTCTTGACATAGAAATTTTGTTCCAGGGCATATGATCAGTATAACATTGCTGTTGCCTATACGGGTACAAAATACCGTCCGATTCAGGCACAAATCCAACCGTACTTTGGATAAACAAAAAAATCGCAATATTCTCCACGAACTTTTTGTAAGCTACTTGACAAAGTTAATTCCCTGAGATTATGATTAGCTCATGCAAAATAACAAACACATCACGGTAAAAATACATTTAAAATAATCGGGAGGTAACAACATGTCTAAATTGAATATTGGTATCATTTTAGGAAGTACCCGTCAAGGCCGTTTAAGCCCACAAGTAGGTGAATGGGTTAAACGTATTGCTGATGAACGCGGAGATGCAAACTACGAGATCGTAGATATCGCTGATTACAAGCTCCCATTTTTGGGCGAAGCTGATGCTACAGAGCAAGCTACCGCTTGGAACAATAAGCTGAATAGTCTTGACGGCTTTGTATTCATCGTACAAGAATACAACCACAGTATTTCTGCCTCTTTGAAAAATGCACTCGATTTTGCTCGTGAGCCATGGAACAATAAAGCTGCAGGTATCGTAAGTTATGGTTCTGTTGGCGGCGCTCGTGCAGCCGAACATCTGCGTGGAATTCTGGGCGAATTGTCCGTAGCGGATGTCCGTGTACACCCAGCACTTTCGTTATTCACTGATTTCGAGAATGGCTCTGTGTTCAAACCAGCTGATCTTCATCTCGTCAACCTGAATGGCATGCTTGACCAAGTGCTTGCATGGAGCGGAGCATTGAAAACACTGCGCTAATCTCTAATTCAAGGACTGTCCCCTTCATCTTCCGATGAGGTGAGGGCAGTCCTTTTTATTTTTTTTTGCATTCATATTTCTGCATCCATAAATTTATCTGCATCGTCGATCTGCACCATTAGTCCTATACCTAAACCCCGTTCCTACTCCATATCAATATGGAATGTTTCTTTTAACCCCTCTTTGCCTTCAGGCGTAATTTGTATGGCTCTTGTTCTTGGAACGCGTTGTATCCAATGTAACTCGAGTAATCTTTCGAGCAGGGCATGGCCCAATGCTCCAGCCAAGTGATGGCGTCTTTCACTCCAATCCAGGCATCGATGTGCGAAAGAGCGGCGTTGGCGCTTAACACGACTCAGATCAATCTGAAATTCCTTGAAGAAGTTCTCCCCTTTTTCTGTAACCATATATTGATCTTCCACTTCGGATATGACCCCGGCGCTGAGCAGCGAATTTGTCAATTGGATTCCCAAATTCCCCGCAAGATGATCATAACAAGTCCTTGCCTGACGTATGGCTTCAGTCTCCGTGGCTTGGTTTAATGATCTTATTTCGACAGGAGGCGTTATGGATAGAAGTGTCTCCATGACCTGGGCAACCTCTTGATCCTGTATTCCGTAATAACGATGTCTTCCCTGTTGTTCGACGGTGACCAGATTCGCCGCTACCATTTTCGATAAATGGAAGCTGGCCGTTTGCGGTTTAATTTTTGCCATGTACGCCAGCTCGCTTGCCGGGTGATAGCGCCCATCCAATAAGACGGTTAATATAGCCGCTCTCGATGCCTCACTAACGAGTGATGCTACCAAGGCTGCATTTGGATTCGCATACATCTACATCCCTCCTCATGTAATCCACATTTCGATGAGCATCGAATCTTTTCTATTTTACAATGATTTTGGATAGAACAGATCATTTGGGAGGAATCTTTTTATGAAGGAAATTACTGGCATGATCGGCACGGACATCATTAAACCGAAAATTCTTTACTATGGAACTCCGGTTATTTTACTCAATACGCTAAATGAAGATGATACCGTAAATATTAGTCCCATATCCTCTTCATGGGCGCTCGGGGAATATATTATTTTAGGAATCGGACTCGGGGGTAAAGCGATAGAGAACTTGGAAAGACATCCGGAATGTGTCATCAACCTTCCTGACCCTTCCATATGGGAAAATGTTGAGCAGTTAGCCCCTCACACAGGAAAATATCCAGTTCCTGATGATAAGGCAAAGAACGGTTTTTCATATGAAAAAGATAAATATGCGGTATGTGGGTTAACGCCTGCGGATTCTGTCACCGTAAAGCCAACTCGCATTATGGAGTGTCCCATTCAAATCGAGGCTACCGTGAAAAACATTCGGATTCCCGACTATTCTTCCATGTTTGCCATTGTCGAAACACAGGCGATCCATGTACACGCCCATAACAATATCATCTTGAATGAACATCACATTGATCCCGCCAAATGGAGTCCGCTAATCTATAATTTTCGGCATTATTATGGCCTTGGCAATCCGTTAGGCAAAACATTTCGGGCCGAAACTTAACCATATGAAAGAGAGGCCCGCAGCTATGCGGGCCTCTCCCATACTTACACTCGTTGTTATGGTTGAACCGGAATGGTCATTTCCAGATCCTTCAGATATGTTTTATCCCCGTGGCTGTCCTTCCCTTGACCGACAACGCTCCAATCCTTGTTGTTTACGGTCAGGGTAAACGGCTTAATCGTTATGGATTTCGGAGTTCCGTTAATAGGACTGTACAGTTCATCGATATGGTATTCGGTTTTGGGTTCGCTATGGAAGTAACCGAATCTTCTTGGGTTCAGGACATTTCCTTGATCATCCACAAGCTCATAATAGACCATGCTGGCGCTGTAGTCGCCTGTTTGCTCTGCAGAAGCCGGCACCTCGCCTTTACTGTCCAGAACCAGGCGGGTCGATACCGGTGAAATATCCAATTGCTTGACGGTATAACTGAATTGTCCATCCGATTTCGTAGCCTGCTCCGGCTTCACGACAACCGATTTATTAGTGACATTCACAGGGACCTTGAATTCAAAGGTTTCATTCACTTGAGTTACGTTGGCCTGAATGGACAGCTCGAATTGATCAGGCAAATTCAGACCCTTGGTAAGCTCAACGATATAGGCATTGTCCTGTTTAGGATAGTCTCCGAAGTTGCCCTCACCCATCGCCACTTCTTGTCCGTCTACCAGAATTCGCGGCATTTCGATATAACCTTTTTCCTGATCTTCCTTAGCTACTGTCCTCGACTTAATATACTCGCTATCAGGATTACCGATGAATTTAGCATCTTCGCTTATATAAGGAGAAGCTGTACCCGGCAAATCCACTCCCTCGCGCTCCAGTATAAAGGACAACCGGGTTCCATCATATAGAACGTCAGCTACCTTCAACGTCACGCCATCGTGAGTTACGCTCAAGTTAGGTTCGGATAGAATCCCTTGCTCTATAGCGGCTTTAACTGCATCTTCGCTGGTTCCTTCGAATAACACGCCGAGCACTGGAATTTGTTTCAGGGTTGCTGCCATGACCGGCGATACAAATCCTGACCCGATTACGCTTCCTCCCAGCACAGCAGCTGCGGATGCAACGAGTATTGTTCTTTTTAAAACGTTCGGTTGCCGTTTGGATGATGTTCTTGTCCTTGTCATTTCACGTTCTCCAATCCTGTTCATAATTTGATAGCTCATGCTATTCTTCGGTAAAGACGATTCACGAATCATTTCTTCTAGTGCATTCATTTCAGCGAATTCCGTTTGTTTCGGCAATTGTCCCACGTGCCACCTCTCCTTTTTGGCTTATTCGGTCCAACAGTTTATGTCGTAACCGTTCATACTTCTTTCGTATCGTTGCTGATTTGATTCCCATAATGTCGCTGATTTCCTCAAAGGTATACTGTTCAACCGCCTTCAGCAGCAGTATGTGTCGTTCTTCTGCTGTCAGGTAGGTTAACAGCTCGTACACAACCGGCTCGTGCTGAGATATTTGCATAACCGGCTGCTGTTCCTTGTAATGCTCGATCAGGTTAAGAAAACGGCTCTGCTTCTTTTTGATATTGATCAAATGATGATAGGCCATTTTATACAACCAGGCGGAGAAAGACACTTGTCTCTTGTACTGATGAAGATGTTCATAGGCACGAATAAAAATTTCTTGTACCGCATCTTCGGTCTCCGCATGATTTTTTAGAATATAGTAGCAGTACGTGTACATCTGCTGCTCAAACTGGAGGATGATCGCTTGGTATGCGTGTTTATCTCCTAATTTGACTTGTTCTACAACCGCTTCAATGGCTTCTCTCTTTCCTTCCGCTTCCCCGGGGATGGTTGGCTGCAAGCGAGCTCACCTCCTTCTTTGTTTACCTATATAACAATCCCAACAAGCGATTTTGTGACACGAATTGTTTTATGTAGTGAAATAACATGAACGAAGCTCTTGCCCTGTAATAGAGTCTGGATGCTAGGTACGAGCCTCATTTAGCCCCCGTTTAGTAGCTACAGCTTGGGGTAACTCTTAACATAATTCAAGAATCGCTTCGTAGCTGGAGATATTTCCCGCATGGAGTTTACGGCAATGCCAAGCGATCTGAAGCTCTTCTCCTTCAATTCGATCAACCGTATATTTCGCTGCTGCCCTCGCAGCACAAGTTCAGGAAGAATGCTGATGCCGAGGCCCTTCTCCACCATGGCCATAATGGCATAATCGTCACTAAGTGTATATTTGATATCCGGCTTGATCCTGGCCTTCTCCAGCATCCGGTTCACATCATAATCGGAACCCTTACTGGGCATAACAAACGGTTCATTCTCAATCTGGGATAATGTAATAGAGTCCTCAGCACTGAGCGGATGTTCCATAGGCAGCAATACGAGCATCGGGTCTTGATGCAGGGGAATCGCATCGAATATATCCAACGTTGGAAGTGACAGGAACCCGCAATCAATCTTGCCCTCCGCGATCCAATCCTCAATTTCCCGGTAATCTCCTTCAACCAATCGAATCTCGATATGGGGATAATCCCGCTGGAAATCCTGAATAATCCCCGGCAGCCAGTGAACACCGACGCTGGTAAAGGTACCGATGTGGATGGTACCCAGCTCGATACCATGAATGGAAGCTACCTGCTGCTCCAAATGTTCGTTCCACTTCAGGATTTCACGTATCGTCTTCAGAATCTCCTCACCATTGGTCGTCAGCTTCGCTCCTGAACGGTTCCGGATCAGCAACGAGAAACCAAACTCATCTTCCAGGCTGTTGATCATGTGACTGACACCGGACTGTGTAAATCCCATGACTTCGGCGGCTTTGGTTAAGCTACCGAGCTCGACGACCTTCAATAATACTTTGAATTTATTTATACTCACGGGAAATCCTCCTGATCATTTCATACATTAATTTTACTCATATTTATTATTAGAAACATTCGTTTTACTTGTCTATTGTACGTGAGTATACTGATTTTGTTCAATCACTAGAAGGAGGAAAAAGAACTTGAAACCGCTGAAGGCCGATCTTATGATTTTGTTCATCACCATTTGTTGGGGCTCGTCCTATCTTTTTATGAAAATGGGACTGGATTCGCTAGGAGAGTTTAATTTGATAGCCCTACGCTTCGGATTGGCCTTTATACTCGCAGGAGTGATTTTCTTCCCCCGCTTGCGCCAGGTTAACGTAAAGACGATTCGGTATGCCATGCTCCTAGGCTTTATATTATTTATCATGTTCACCGCGCTTACCTTCGGTCTGAAGACCACGACAACATCCAATGCCGGATTTCTGGTCAGTTTAACGGTGGTGTTTGTCCCTTTATTACATACGTTTCTATTTAAGAAAAAAATAGAGAACAAAGTGATTGTCAGTATTTTGCTAGCCTTAACCGGCATTGCGCTGTTGACCATCCAGCTTCCTTTTACATTTAAGATCGGTGATCTGTTCTGTATAGCGGCGGCATTATGTTATGCGCTTCATATTAATATGGTAAGCACTGCCGCGCAGAAGGTCGATACGCTAAGCCTCGGCATCCTGCAGCTTGGGTTCACGGGATTGTATGCGTACATCTCGTCTCTACTCTTTGAAACTCCAGTATGGCCGAGCACGACCCACTCGTGGATTGCCGTCCTTGTTCTTAGCGTTGTATGCACCGCGGTCGGGTTCATCTTCCAGACGATCGCCCAAAAATATACCACGGCTACCCGGACGGGACTTGTGTTCTCCCTGGAACCTGTATTCGCGGCGCTGGTCGGATTCTGGTTTGCTCACGAGATCATGAATTCCAATCAATATTGGGGTGCTGCCCTTGTGTTCCTTAGCGTGGTTTTATCAAGCGTTAATGTAAAAGTGAGGAGACGCTCTACCATTAAGAATAGACCGTTCCGATGGAGTCGTATTCTGCTGAATTCAAGTAAAAAAGCTTGACTTATGCCCCAAAAATTTATATCTTTATATCACGGCTTAACTGATGACGATATCAGTTATGCAGGAACGTGATTAAAGGGGAGTAGCTGACACAACAAAGTCGTCATTACGGGAAAGTTCCCCGGCTTTGTTGGCAACGATACGTTGTTTGCGAGACCTTTACCACACACTCTGTGGTGAAGGTCTCTTTTGGATTATAAAGGGCCTTCACCTGCCGGTGGAGGTCTTTTTGTGCCTTCAATACTACAAAACTAGGAGGAACTAGTATGGAGCTTTTATTGGAGTATGGATGGGTACTGTTGGTGCTCATCGCACTGGAAGGGTTGCTTGCAGCAGATAATGCGCTGGTCCTTGCCATTATGGTAAAACATTTACCCGAGGAACAGCGTAAAAAGGCTTTATTTTACGGGTTGCTCGGTGCGTTTGTCTTCCGCATCGGATCGCTGTTCTTAATCTCGTTCCTGGTGGACGTATGGCAGGTACAAGCCATTGGCGCACTTTATCTTCTCTACATTTCGATCAATCACACATTGAAACACGTTATCAAAGGCAAGAAACCGACGGAAGACGCTAAGCCGAAACCGGACAAACTCAAGAAGCAATCCGGCTTCTGGATGACCGTCTTCAAAGTGGAAGTTGCAGACATCGCATTTGCCGTAGACTCGATACTTGCAGCCGTAGCGCTGGCTGTGGCACTGCCTCCAAGCGGTCTGGCGAACATCGGCGGCTTGGACGGAGGTCAATTTATCGTCATCTTCCTGGGAGGATTCATTGGTCTGATCATCATGCGTTTCGCGGCATCCTACTTCGTGAAGCTGCTGCAGCAGCGCCCCGGACTTGAAGTGGCGGCATTCCTCATTGTCGGTTGGGTAGGGGTCAAACTTGCAGTCATCACCCTTGCGCATCCCGATGTTGCCCTTATCGACCATCACTTCCCGGAGAGCTCGATCTGGAAGGCATCCTTCTATATTGTTCTTGTGCTGATTGCCGTTATCGGATGGTTTAGTTCATCGAAAGAGAAAGTACAAGACGAGGACAATGCAATCAAGGAAGTGGAAGATCAGCAGCCTGGAAAAACGCTTCAAGGGTAAATCCTGTTTCGGATGAAACTGGGCAACGCAACCACGCAATCTATAGATCGATCCAACAATAGGAAAAGGCGATTTGCTGACCGGTGCATAAACCGATCACAAATCGCCTTTCTTCCTGCTTATATGGTTAATTGCATATTGTATAAATTCGCATAAGCGCCTTGACGAGCAATTAATTCATCATGCGTGCCCTGTTCTTCAATTCCATCCTCGGATAAAACGACGATTCGCTGCGCATTCCGTACCGTTGTCAGGCGATGAGCAATGACAAGCGTTGTGCGGTTATTACTCAACCGTTCCAGCGAATCCTGGACGGCTCGCTCGCTTTCATTATCCAGGGAACTGGTCGCTTCATCAAAAATGAGGATCGGCGGATTCTTCAGGAACACGCGTGCAATGCTGAGCCGCTGCTTCTGTCCCCCGGACAGCTTCACGCCGCGCTGCCCGATATCCGTATCATAACCGTCCGGCAGTGCTATGATGAAATCATGGGCATTCGCTCTTTTTGCAGCTTCGATGATTTCCTCCTCGCTGGCCTCCATATTGCCATACCGGATATTATCGAAGACGGTCCCCGCAAACAAATATACATCCTGCTGAACAATCCCAATATGACTTCTTAACGAGTGCTGTGTGATATCCCGGATATCGTGTCCATCCAGCATAATGCGTCCTTCACTCACTTCATAAAAGCGCGGAATCAACGAACACAATGTCGTCTTGCCGACGCCGGAAGGACCTACCAATGCCACATACTCACCGGGCTCGATGTCCAGAGATACATGTTTCAGCACATATCCATAGTTATCTTTGTATCGGAAGCTTACGTTCTGAAATGTGATATTCCCCTGAACCTGCGTGATCGCCGCAGCATCCACGGAATCCTCGATATCCGGCTCTACCTCCAAAATCTCCATAAACCGGTCGAATCCCGTGATACCCTCCTGATACAGCCTGGCGAAATTAACCAGCCGCTGGATCGGTTCGATGAGAATGCCGATGCATAAGAAAAACGTCAGCAAATCCGCCAGTTCCAGCGAGGCATCCACAATTGCGGCTCCGCCAAACACAATGACCGCTATGGTAATGAGTTGGGTAAACCCGACCAACCCTTCGTGAAAGTAGGTTTCGCTCTTATACCCTTCCCTTCTGCTGTCAACGAACCGCCCGTTAGCGTAGGCGAATTTTTTCCTCTCCACATGTTCGTTCGTAAACGACTTCACCACGCGGATACCCGATAGAGAATCCTCCACCTGCGCGTTGATATCCCCGATCCGATCCTTGCTTACCCGCAGCGCCACATTCATCTTCTTATTAAAATAAAAAGCAAACACGGCCATGACCGGCAGAAAGAGAAACACGATCAGGGTAAGCTTCACGTCAATATACATTAAGATGATGAATGCGCCGAGGAACTTCAGAACGGAAATGAGGATATCTTCGGGTCCATGGTGATACAATTCGGTTAGCGATAGAATGTCATTGGTGGTGCGGGTCATGAGCTGCCCGGTTTTGTTCTCATCGTAGAACCCAAAAGACAGCTTCTGAAAATGGTCAAACAGCTCACGTCTCATGTCACTCTCCATATAAGCCCCCATCATATGTCCTTTGTAAGAAATGAACATATCGCAGAAGGTGTGGATGAGGACCATGGCCAGCATGACGGCACCCACCGCATAGATTTGGTTCAGCGGATTCGGGGAATTCCCTTCCAACACGTTGATGGTGATATATCGTATACAGAGCGGAAGCATGAGTGTAATGGCCGAGACCACAAAAGCGCATGCCAAGTCTGCAAATAATAACCCCAGATACGGTTTATAATAGGACAAAAATTTCTTGGTTCGAGAATTCAAATCGATCTCCTCCATAATGTCGGAGGGTTAAATGTTCATATCCCTCCAAACTTGATTCATGATGTAGTCCATTGTTTTTCTCATTCCAAACACCCTTCCTTTTACTTGATAACTCCATCATACCCACAAACGGCACCACCCCGGAGTGTAAGAATCATTTATAATCAAAAAATCCCCTAAGGGTATTAAAAAGGCAGACATGGATACTAACCAAGCCTGCCTCTCGTATATTCAAGTTTTAACGATTCCAACGTTCGTTAAGCAGCTCACCATTGATGGCTGCCGCAGCCAAGGCTCCCATTGAAGCGGCGGCAATGGCTTGATACATTTCGGTGGCTGCATCACCGGCGCTGTAGACGCCTGGCACGCTCGTTTTGCCAAAAGAATCAATGACCACGCTTCCGGCTTCATTGATATCACAGCCGATAGCGGCCGGCAATTCAGAGCCGGAGACCAGCTTCGGCGCAAAAAAGATGCCCGTGCAAGGAATGCTCTCTCCATCCTCCAACACGACTTGCCGTACCATCCCTTCGTTCGACTCAATGCGATGAATTGGGGAGCTGAATATGGGGATGTTATGCTCCTCCAATTCTTGGCGCTGTTCATCCGTCAGTTCATCCGGTCCATTGGTACAGATCGTATAACGATCACTCCAACCTGCAATGACTTTGGCAAAATGCGCTGCACCCGCACCCTTGGCAATCACGACAAGCGGCTGATCCCGCAGTTCCCATCCATCGCAATATGGGCAGACGAAGGCGCTTTTCCCATATACGTCTGCCAATCCGTTAATATCCAATGGGATATCTTTCTTTCCGACGGCAAAGAGCAGCTTTTTACTACGGTATACCGTCCCCTGACCTGTTGTGATTTGAAAATCACCATCGACACCTGTGACCGAAGCGGCTGTATCCTCTACAAAACTAACAGAAGGATAAACGCTAATCTGTTCCCTTGCGATCCTGCGAAATTCCGATGGGCTAATGCCATCTCGGGTAAGAAAACCATGGGTTTCGCGGGTAACCCGATTTCGCGGCTTCCCTTCATCCATCAGCACCACATGTTTTCTAGCTCTCCCCAATACCAACGCAGCATTCAAGCCTGCCGGCCCCCCGCCAATAATAAGGACATCATGCATTTGTTCACTCATTTATACCAACACCTTTCTGGATCTTTAATGTCTATAATAATAGTACAAGAAGACATTCCTTCTTGTTTTTCTTCGTGCTCAAGGAAGACTGCCACCAAGATTCATTATTACAGACTTATGATGTCTATTATAGATAAAGACAGTCTATAATGCAATTCAAATTCTTATTTTGATTTACGAATAGAATAAAAATTCAGCCCTTCGTAACCTGAACGGTTCCCGCAATTAAACGCTGAAGATCATGCATTCGATTGGGCGTAGCTAAGCTGGAATGGGTTAACATATCGCACAAGGCAACAAGATCCTCAAGCTTGGACAGGATTTTCCAATGAACATACAGAACCGCTCCTTCCTCACGATATGCACGAACAAAGTTCTTTTCAAATACAGATCCATCGGGTTCGTATCGAAGCATATTGGCTATATCTACGTATCGGTTCCATGAAAAAGCGTCCTCCCAATCAAGCACTGCCGAAACCTCACATCCTTCAGGACCATGCCGCATTAATATATTTAATCCATTATAGTCTGAGTGAACAAGCATAGGCGTATCTTCAATCTCCGACAATAAATGACTGTACGTTTGACTGAAGGACCATACCGATTGAGCTAGCTCTTCCCCGAGCCATTGGCCGCATAGATCCTGAAAGAGGCTTTGTTCAATAAATGCGAGAAACCGTTCCCCGTCCATCCTCATCGGATCCTGGACTGTCATGTCCCCATTGAAGAAACCGGATTCCGTAAAAGTGTGTTTATGGATGTTGGCGAGAGTGCGTCCGGCGGAGGCTGCAGCGGCAACGAGATCCTGCTCGCTTCCGTCGCGCATCACGTCACGAAGAAGTCCGCCTTCCTTCCACTCCATTATCGCCCATGGCTTATCGAATACGCCGCAACTCATATCCGCATAGATATAATCGGCAACAGGAACAGTTTGGCGTACTCTTCGAATGATAGCCAGCTCTTTTTCGGCAATCTCCCGACCTTTCCTGAACAAGCGCAGCACGAAAGGCTCTGCACTGCCTTCCAGACGAATTTTGTAGTTGGTATTGCTAAGTCCGGTACCGATCCGTTCAGCGGTTGCTACTTTTTTACCGGGGAATACGGGTGAAATGATGTCATGAATTTGTGTGATGTCTAGTTGCATCGGCGGCACTGCGCGTTCCCATCCTTCTTTCATCTCGATGCCCTCCTATTATAAAAATTTTAAAGTTGACATGCAGTAATGCCGTTACCTCTATTTATAGTTTACATATTCTAATGTGATATATGAAATCATCTTCACAGATAAGGAGAGTGATATAATGGCAGCTAGCTTTAAAAATAGTTCAACACCGCAAGGCGTATCGGTTATTACCTGTACCAATCGCCCTAATTATATTAAAAACTTGTTTCATAATTTCACTAGACAATCCCACTCCAAGAAAGAGCTCATTATCGTCATCAACGATAGTTCAATCGCCCTCTCTCCTTACCAACAAATGGCCAACAAGCATCGAAACATACAAATTTACCGCATGCCCGAACATGTCACGCTGGGTGCATGTCTAAATTACGCCGTGAGCAAAACGAAATACGGCATCATTGCCAAATTCGATGACGACGACTATTACGCCCCCTACTATTTGTCGGACAGCCTGAAGTCATTAAGAAGATCGAACGCCGATATTATAGGAAAACGCGCACATTATATGTATTTACAAGGCTCCAAAACTCTGATTCTACGTTTTCCTAACGATGAAAATCGCTCCGTAACCAAACTCCCTGGTGCTACGCTCATGTTTAAAAAGAACGTCGTTAACAAAGTACGATTCCCAAATCAAAACGTTGGTGAAGACGATCTATTTTGCATGAGAAGTAAGAGTAAGGGTTACAGGATCTATTCCGGTGATAAGTATCATTTTGCGGCAGTACGACGGAAAAATTCATCCAGCCATACATGGGTCATCAGTGATAAAGAACTTACCGACAATCACCCTAAGGTTCCGTACGTAAAAGACTACAAAACATTCGTTCAGCGGAAATCTGGAGGCGATCGAACTTGACGAGAACGTCAATCTCTCCATCGCAGCCCACTGTTTCGATCATCACCTGTACCAAAAGAGCGGAATGCCTGCACAATCTGTTAGAGAATTACGTCAGACAGAATTACAGGCACAAAGAGTTAATCGTCATAATAAATCATAGCAGCCTAAAGCTATCGGAATATCAAATGGCAGCCAAGCCATATCGTAACGTGAGAATATATAGTAAGCCTGAAGACTTATCGCTCGGCAGCTGCCTCAATTTTGGAGTAAAGGTCTCCAAGCACAGCATCATTGCTAAATTTGACGACGATGATTATTACGCTCCCGATTATCTGAAAGACAGCGTCCACCTCATGATCAAGACTCGTGCTGATATTGTAGGAAAAAGGGCTCACTTCATGCAGCTTGCCGGTCAAAAGGATCTTCTGTACCGTTACCCCAACATGGCCAATCAATGGGTTCCCCTTGTTCAAGGGGCGACCCTTCTGGTTAGACGGAACGTATTCAATCAGGTAGCGTTTCCGAACCAAAATCGCAGCGAGTGCGTCAAGTTTTGTGCTGATTGTATAACTCGTAACTTTAGAATATACTCTGGTAGTCCCTACCATTTCATAGCGAATCGAAGACGGAACTCCAAAAATCACACCTGGATGGTAAGTGACAAGAATCTATTAACTCAACACGTTAAAAGGCTACAAGTAGACAACGCAAAGAAATTCGCGAGCAGAAGCTGAACGAATGGTGACTCGAGCCTTCCCCTAGAAACGGAGAGCTCGAGTCATTCATAAAATTCCAGTGAACGAGGTGAAATTAAGCATGCAGGCTACGCCGCATAAAGGGTTGAACATATGAATCTGACAAGAAAATCGTTGAAGCCCCTACCCGCTTTAACGTAGCTTCCGTCCGCAAATCATACATCGGCTTTGCCATCGCGTTAGCGGTGCACCAACAAAAGATAGCAAGCATTGATGATGAGATCGCAGATTACCTGGTGGATTTGGACACGGATATCGTGAGGGGAACGACCATTAGACACTTATTGACCCATACGCACGGGCTCTTAAACCATCAGCAAAGGCGGTTTCCCGCAGGAACCGGATGGCATTACAATAACGTTGGCATTAAAATGCTCAATAGACTTATTCAGCAGGTCTTTGATATGTCTCTCGCCCAGGTTATGATGCACCATGTCTTCCGGCCATGTCATCTCATGGAGACGGGATGGACCATGGACAGAGACGAACATCTGGTATGGTTAGGCGAAGAATATACTTCCGAAAGCGGTGATCAAGCAAATCTATTTGTGAGTGCACGCGATTTGGCATTTTGGGGGTATCTTCACTTGAATAAAGGATTCATTCAGGGGAAGCAGATCATCCCTCGCGACATTTTTGAATAGACTACCACCAATCAAAGCCCTCCGGCTCTTGACCATCGTTTGCCGAGAAACGGTTATACTTAGTGGATCCAAGACAAACCGAGAGCCATCTCGGAAATAGGTAGCACGCTCCCCAGCGGTACATATCAAATATTAGGAATCACCGGTTGCGCTTGCTTGGTCATCCCCGATCACAAGATCGTTGCTGTCCGGATGTATAATCAGGCAGAGCCCAATCTGCCGGGCTACAACTATCTGGAGGATATCCGGTCGTTTGGCGATCAGGTTCTGACGTGTTCGTCTCATTTCACGTAAACACCGTAGTCCAATATGACATTCCCCTGTTCATCTGGCGTCATGAACCGGATATCGTGATAGCGTTCGAAAAACCACGGATTGTCGTCCAAGATCCAGCCTTGTTCGGCGATTTTAGCCATACATGCGTTATGGGGTTCCATACCGAAAAGCTCACCATTATCCCTATTGCCGTACAACCAACAGATCCCCACATCGCCTTCCGCCAGGTCCGCATAATCAAACCCTACCGGAACTTCCGTGTGCTCCGGGAACAGCATCCCGATCCAATATTCAAACTGATTCCCGCTCATTCGCATGAGACCGTAAGAAGAACCCTCAGATTCCGGCAGTGCGCCAAGCTTCCCGATTTCTTCGAACCAGCCATTGGCGAACCATTCATCCCATCGGTCCGCGAAGCTTCCGGCCGCATTCCGATGCTCATCGGAATAGCGTTTGCCGATCAAGCGAGCTGACGGGATATGTTCTTTATATACCTTGGTTACTTCTGCTGTCACGATCCTCACTCTCCTGCTCATTTATAGTTATGTACATATTAATTGAATTCTCTCGCAAGCATGAGAATCCTGCAAAGGATGGACCATAAGCCCGCATATTTATACTCTAGATGGCCAGTCTTTAGACATGGAAGTAAAAACTTGGTTTGTTCAAATCGGATGAGAACGGGTATGTAAGATGTATTGTCTTGGAAGCACGTTATCATTTCTAATCTTGAATATCCAGGAGGCGACCGCTATGGAAAATATCAAACCGATCCCCAAGGAAGAGGGGCTGGACCACAGTTTGAAAGTGCTGCGCGAGGGTTACTTGTTCATTACCAACAGAACCATCGGCTTTCAATCTGATCTTTTCGAGACGCGTCTATTGGGCGAACGTGCCATCTGTATGCGCGGAGAAGAAGCGGCCAGGCTATTTTATGATCAGGAGAAGTTTGTTCGAGGTGGTGCAGCACCGAAACGCGTGCTGAAAACCCTGTTCGGTGAAGACGGTGTACAGACGCTGGATGGCGAAGAGCATCATCATCGCAAAGCGATGTTCATGTCCTTGATGTCCAGGGAGGCTCTTCACAGCATGAGAGAAATCACCCGCAAACATTGGGAGCTTACTGTAAGACGATGGGAATCTGAGGATAAAGTCGAAATTTATAAAGAAGCTCAAGAAATTCTGTGCCGAGTGGCCTGCAAATGGGCGGCTGTGCCACTTCCCGAAGCGGAAGTGAAAGAGAAAACGGGCTGGCTTGCTGACATGATTGAGGCTACAGCAGCCTTGGGTATCAAGCATAGGAAGGGAAGATATGCCCGGGCTAAAGCGGAAAAATGGATACAGTACCTCGTAGATGACGTGCGCAGTGGAGTAATAGATCCGCAACAGGGCAGCACCCTGCATACAATGTCCTGGCACCGCGATCTTAGGGGCGAGCTCCTGGACAAGGAAACCGCAGCGGTAGAAATCCTTAACATTCTTCGTCCCATCGTAGCGGTTGCCATTTACGTGTGCTTTACTGCTTTAGCTGTCATTCAGCAGCCCGAAGAGCGTGAGAAATTGATGACGTCCGACGAGAAGCAACTCAAGAATTTTGTTCAGGAAGTACGGCGGTTCTACCCCTTCTTCCCCTTTGCACCTGCGCGTGCACGGAAAGATTTTACCTGGAACGGATATGCATTCGATAAAGGCGTGCTCACGATCCTCGATTTATACGGAACGAACCATCATCCGGGTCTGTGGGATCTGCCGGAGCTGTTCAAGCCGGATCGTTTCGACGATTGGAACGGGAGCCCCTTTAATTTCATCCCCCAGGGAGGCGGAGACCATCATATGGGACACCGCTGTGCCGGGGAGTGGATTACGCTCGAGATCATGAAGGAGAGCCTCGACTTTCTTGCGAACAAGATGAGTTATGAAGTGCCTGTACAGGACGTAAGCTTCAGCTTTCATAATATGCCGTCTCTTCCTCACAGCCGTATCGTCATCCGGAATGTCAAAGCTCTGTAATAAGCCAAGTCTCATGCTGCTATTTATATCATCCCAGCACTCTTGTCAAATTTAAGCTTGTACACCTCACCACCTGCATGTCACAATAAACTAGAGACTGTCAGCATGGACCTATTCATCTACGTAGTTTCGCTTACAAGTTCTCTGCTGCCCCTGCTACTACAGTGAGGTGGTCGCACAATCAACCTATTTTTGAATTGGAGGACCGTAATCATGAAAACGATGAAGCTTGGAAGCAGTTCACTAGAAGTACCTGTTGTAGCCGTGGGTTGTATGCGTATAAATTCGCTGGAAAAAGCGGAAGCCGAGCGTTTCGTGTTATCCGCACTGGAGGAAGGCGCTAACTTCTTCGACCATGCCGACATCTATGGCGGCGGAGCTTGCGAGGAAATTTTTGCAGATGCTATACATATGAATGCAGAAGTCCGCGAGAAAATCATTCTGCAATCCAAATGCGGGATTCGTCCGGGCATGTTCGATTTCTCCAAAGAGCATATCTTGAATTCCGTCGATGGCATCCTGAAAAGACTAAAAACCGAGTATCTTGATGTACTCCTTCTTCACCGTCCGGATGCGTTAGTTGAGCCTGAAGAGGTGGCTGAAGCATTCGATCAACTCGAAAGCTCCGGTAAAGTGCGTCATTTCGGCGTATCCAACCAGAATCCGATGCAAATCCAGCTTCTGAAAAAAGCAGTGAAGCAGCCGCTCGTAGCCAACCAGCTGCAGCTTAGCATCACGAACACCACCATGATTCAAAGCGGGATCAACGTCAACATGGAAAATGATGCAGCAGTTAACCGTGACGGCAGCGTACTGGATTTCTGCCGACTTCACGACATTACGATTCAGCCTTGGTCGCCTTTCCAATACGGGTTCTTTGAAGGCGTATTCCTTGGAAGCGACAAGTTCCCTGAGCTTAATCAGAAGATCGATGAGATTGCGGAAAAATACAACGTAACCAACACCACGATTGCCATCGCATGGCTTCTTCGTCACCCTGCACACATGCAGCCGATCATCGGGACGATGAATATCAGTCGTTTGCAAGACTGCATTAAAGCCGGCGATGTAACGCTCACCCGCGAAGAATGGTATGCCATTTACCGTGCGGCAGGCAACATCCTTCCTTAATGGCCCATACAAAACAGCCTCCTATCGATCACGATAGGAGGCTGTTTCATTATAATGCCGCGTCTTTTGAAGATGACGAAGGTTTGCGCTTATAGACCGAGCTTAAACAAACAGGTATCATCACCAGTGACAGCAAACCTCCAGCAATGGAGAGCGTACTGTAACTGGTATTGGCAACCACCATACCGGATAATGCGCCGCCCGATGCTCCCGCTAAAGCAATCAAGACGTCCACCGTTCCCTGCGTTCTGGCGCGGGCGGAAGTATGGGTAGCATCTATGATGAGTGCCGTTCCGCTGATGAAGCCAAGGTTCCAACCCAGACCCAGCAGAGCCAGCGCCGTTATGATCAGCGCCATGGATTCGGCGGGAGCGACAGCGGCTAGAATCCCGGAACTCAGAAGCACGACTCCGGAAGCGATTGACATGCTGATGCGGCCGATTTTGTCCACGAGGAAACCTGTGATCAACGAGGGCAGGTACATCGCTCCGATATGAATGCCAATCACCAAACCTACCGCACTCAGGTCATGTCCGTGATGTTTCATATGGACGGGCGTCATGGTCATGATCGAGACCATAACCACCTGAGTCAATATCATCACACATGCTCCAACCACGATTCCCCGTTTGTTTCGTTCTGATCTGTTCACCGTTCCAGCAGAAGAATCGCCGGAAATTTTAATGTTAGCTTCCTCAATCGCTTGGGCTATCGCATAGGGATCCGGGCGCAGGAATAATAGCAGTATCAGGCCTGCCAGAATAAAAGCCACGGCCGCCAACATAAACGGCCCTGCCAATGCAGGAATCCCGAAGGATTCCGCAACGTTCCCCATAACCCCCACCAGATTCGGACCCGCAACGGCACCGAAGGTGGTGGAAACCATCGCCATGCTGACCGCTCCTGCACGCTGTGAAGGTTTAGCCAAATCCGTGCCTGCATAACGAGCTTGCATATTCGTGGCGGTACCTGCACCATAAATCAACAACGAAGCAAACAACAGATACATATTATGATAAACGGCAGCCAATATGACTCCGATCGCGGCAATTCCACCCGCCAGGAATCCGGCTGCCAAACCCGGCCCTCTTCCATATCGCTGGGTAAGCCGGCCAATATACCAGGCACCTAGTGCGGAACCGACCGTGATAAGAGCAACAGGGATTCCTGCATAGCCGTCCGTCTTGAGCATATCCTGTGCCAAAAGCGCGCCGACCGTCAATCCTGCGGCCAGACCAGCCCCACCGAATATTTGCGAGAGGATCACAACGATGAGGGTCTTTTTATACAGCTTGTTCTGCAAGTCAGGCGAATCTATGTAAGATTGAATATGGGATAGCCGCTTTGTGTTGGTTTCAGTAATATCCTGTTCATGGGACATGGACATTCTCCTTTCATGTGCTACCAAACAGGATACCATAGACTACCTTACAGTAAGAAGAAATTTTCATTACACTTGGTCATATAGGATCTGCCAGCTAACCGGCAATCTGCCGTGCGTTAACCCAAAACATGGACAGCCTATCATCAGAGCTTCGCAATGCTCCGGCCTGTCTGTCTCCCCGTGAACAGGCAGCCTCCCAGAAACGTTCCCTCCAATGCACGGTATCCATGAACGCCTCCCCCTCCGAATCCCGCTGCTTCTCCAACCGCGTAGAGTCCGGGAACCGGCTCGCCGTGTGCATTCAGTACCCGCCCAGATAGATCCGTCTGCAGCCCGCCCAACGTTTTCCGGCTAAGAATATGTAAGCGTACCGCGATCAAAGGACCATGGGCCGGATCAAGATATTTATGTGGTTTGGCTACGCGTATCAGCCGATCGCCGATGTAATTCCTTGCACCCCGAAGCGCCGTAATCTGCAAATCCTTGGTGAATGCATGATCCATCTCGCGGTCTCTTGCCGCCAGCTGACGCTCCATGTCCACCCGCTTGATCAGATCGCTGCCTGTCAGTTTATTCATGCCGTCCACTAGCTCGGGCAGGGAATCGGCAACAACAAAATCCTCCCCATGATCCAGGAATGCCTGCACCGGCCCCGGGATACCCGAACCTGCTCTGCCTAACACTTTCCGGATGCTCTTTCCGGTCAAATCCGGGTTTTGCTCTGATCCGGACAAGGCGAATTCCTTCTCTATCACTTTTCTGGTGAGAATGAACCAGGAATAATCAAAGCCTGTATCCTGAATGGCTTTCAGGGTTCCCAGCGTATCGAAGCCCGGGAAATTCGGGGCAGAGAGCCTTTGCCCCTTGGCATCAAGCCAAATAGAAGAAGGACCCGGCAGTATCCGGATGCCGTGCTGTGACCAGACCGGGCTCCAATTCTTAATCCCTTCCGTGTAGTGCCACATCCGGTCTCTATTGACGACCCGCCCGCCTGCTTGCTCCGTAATCCCCAGCATCCGTCCGTCCACATGTGCGGGAACGCCAGAGAGCATCGCTTGGGGAGGCTTACCGAGCCGAGACGGCCAATGCTGCCGGATCAGCTCATGATTGGCGCCGATTCCTCCGCTGGAGACAACAATGGCCTCTGCAAAAAATTCATAGTCGCCGACCACTTCCCGTGTGCTTGCTTCGCCACGACAAGCCGAACTCGGAGCAAGGACTGAACCCCTTACGCCTGTCACGGCACCATCCCGCGTAATAAGTTCGTTCACTTGGTGACGGGGGCGATAATCAACCATTCCTGAACGTATGGCGTCTCTGACTCTGGACTCGAATGGTTGTACGACTCCAGGACCTGTTCCCCACACAATATGAAAGCGTGGCCCGGAATTGCCATGACCCTCCGCGAGATATCCGCCGCGTTCGGCCCAGCCTACAACCGGAAAGAACCGAACCCCTAACGAATGAAGCCATGCCCGCTTCTCGCCAGCCGCAAAGTCAACATAAGCTTCAGCCCATGTTCGTCCCCATCGATCCTCGTCAGCTTCCCGATCAAAACCAGCGGCTCCTAGCCAGTCCTGCCATGCCAGTTCACGGGAATCCTTGATGCCTAGTCTTCTCTGCTCGGGCGAATCAACAAGGAATAATCCACCAAAAGACCACCATGCCTGCCCGCCCAGCGAACTTTCCGGTTCCTGATCAAGCAGCAGCACCCGCTTGCCGGCCTCGGCCATCTCCGCGGTTGCCACCAGACCGGATAAGCCTGCTCCCACCACGATTACGTCATATTTCATATGCGCCCCCCCATTTTTTTCAGATATAAACAAGTAAAACCAACAACACTCTGGCAATATCATGGCTGGTTGTGTAAACATGATATTCTCCGATGTGTAAGCGTTTCCCTCTTGCTTCGAATTGAAATCGTGGAACCTCATATTGCCGGATTCATATAGTGTATACCTTCCCTGTGGCACAAACATGTTTAACACCAAAATAAAAGTGAACCCCGAGTGGATAAGAGTTCACTTTTATTGTCAGCGTATCTGTATTTCGTTCCAATGTACTAAACGATGCTCATGCTTCGTCATCCATCGTCCTCACACCTGCATAAGCTTTATCCTGTTCGTTCCTCCGCCTCCGCAGCCAGTTTGAGGAGCTGATCCCTCACTCGCACAACTTCACCGATGATCAGAAGCGCCGGATTCTGCACGTTCATAAGAAGGGCAATCTTGTGGATGGTTCCGAGCGTTCCCGTGATGGTTCGCTCCTCTGCCCGTGTCCCCTGTTCAACGATAGCAACGGGAGTTGACGGCGACTTGCCATGAGCGAGCATCTCCTTGCAGATGTCGTCCATTCTGCTGACGCCCATGTACACCACAAGCGTATCCACACTGTGAGCCAGCAAGTCCCACCTCACGCTTCGTTCGTTTCCATGGCAGCTCGTTCCGCTGACAAAAGCTACCGAAGTGCTGGCTCCACGGTGAGTCAGAGGTATCCTTGTGGAGGAGGCTGCGCCCAAAGCCGAGGTAATGCCGGGCACGATCTCGAAGGGAATGCCTCGCGCAGCCAATTCGTATGCCTCTTCACCACCCCGCCCGAAGATCAGCGGATCACCTCCCTTGAGCCTTACGACATCATGACCGGCAAGGGCAAAGGTCACCATGTTCTCGTTAATCCTCTCCTGCGGAATGGAATGGTTGCCCGGTGCCTTACCGCAGTATACGAGCAAAACATCCTTCTTCGCGTAACTCAACAGCTCATCGTTCACCAGTCGATCGTACATAATGACGTCGGCTTCCTGAATACGCCGGAGAGCTTTCAGCGTGATCAGCTCCGGATCTCCCGGACCTGCGCCAACAATAAACACCATGCCCGGCCTCATCGTCTTTTATCGACCGGAACCGCCGTCGCCTCCATAACCCTGAGTCCATGCTGGGCCTTCGCTATCGGTTTAACCTCGCTGCGCTTTCCGAATCCGTATTGGGATAAGTACAACATCGCCCCGGTAAATACCGCTCCGCCAATAAAATTACCTATGAGCACGGGGATTTGGTTCCAGAGCCACCAATCGGCCATGCTGACATCCGCCCCGAGCATCATGCCCGCCGGAATGACAAACATATTTACCACAGCATGCTCGAATCCTTGACCGAAGAAGATCAGGATGGGCAGCCACATCGCAACGATTTTTCCTATCGTTGAGCTTGACGTAAACGCCATGACTACGCCTAACGTTACCATCCAATTGCAGAGCATCGCCTTGATCACCACCAGCAGCATGCCGCTCATGCCCAGCTCCTTATAGCCGAGTGTCTTTGTCTCGCTCGTGTCGATGATCATCTGAACAATCGGATGGCTCATATCCATCCCCATCCTGGTAGCGGTAAGTACATAGAGCCCCCCATAAATCAGACAACCTATCACATGTCCGAGAATAACCCATCCATAATTCGCAAGCATGGAGGCACTTGAAGCCTTCTTTTGCAGGACGGCTAATGGCAGGAGTGCAAAGCTTCCAGTTACCAACTCTAAGCCCAGCAGTACAATCATCACAAAGCCAACCGGAAATAGGAGTGCGCCCACCATCGGGGTATTCGTTTGGTTTGAAGCGGTAAAAGCTAGCGTGGTGGCACACGCCAGGATGGCGCCTGACAACATGCCGCGGATGAGCATCTGCGAAGTTTTCAGCCGGGCTTTCGCGGCTCCGGCTTCGATCATGTCATACATGACCTGATTCGGTTTCACATAATCCATATCATCATGCACCCCCTCTTATACGTTAAGCCGTACGATCCTGCAGGTAAATCGCGCCGCTTACCGGATCAACTTCAACTGGATAGGTGTTTACATTGCCCGTATCCGGCTCTTGAACCTGCCCGCTGCATAAGTCGATCTTCCAATCATGCAGCGGACAATGCACCTGCTTCCCGCACACCATTCCATCCGAAAGCTTGCCTCCTTTATGCGGGCACTTGTTCTCCACGGCCAGAATATCCCCATCCGATAAACGGAACAGAGCGATTTCCGTTCCACCGACCTCAATGGTCCTTGAGCCCTTATGATCAATTTCGTTCACATATCCTACATGAAGTTTCGTCATTTTGGATTCCCCCTATTTCGTCACAGGTTCAGCATCAGGCAAAGGCACGAAGTTTTTACGAAGCCCGCTGTCCGACGTAATTTCCTTCCACGGATCCTTCTGCTTGCTTAAAGCCAGCTTTATTCTCGAGAAGAGCGCGACGCGCTCCTCCTTCTTCTCTAATGCTTTTTTCACACGGTCCAAGCCTACTCGCTCGATCCAAACCGATGTCCGCTCATTCCACTGTGCGTTTTCCCGATAGTATTGAATAAACGCCCCGGCCCATTCGAGCACCTCATCTTCCGTCTTCACGGTGCATAATAACTCCGTAGCCCGAACATGAACGCCTCCATTGCCGCCGACGTGCAGTTCCCATCCCCCATCAATCGCTACGACTCCAAAATCCTTGATGGTCGCTTCTGCGCAGTTGCGAGGACATCCGGAAACCGCGAGTTTTACTTTGGCCGGGGTGCTAAGCCGCTCAAACTCTTTCTCCAAGCGCACACCCATGCCTATGGAATCCTGGGTGCCGAATCGGCAAAACGTGGACCCCACGCAAGTTTTAACCGTACGAAGGGCTTTACCGTAAGCATAACCGGAAGGCATATCCAGCTCCTCCCACATCTTCAGCAGATCCTCCTTCTTGACGCCAAGCAGGTCGATCCGCTGCCCGCCTGTAATTTTAACCATCGGCACATCAAATTTTTCCGCAATCTCTGCGATTTTCTTTAGCTCCGAAGGCGACGTCACCCCGCCATATATTCTGGGAACGACGGAATAAGTGCCATCCTTCTGAATGTTGGCATGATATCGCTCATTCGTGAAGCGAGATTCCTTCTCATCCACGTAGGATTCCGGAAACAGCATGCCCAGATAGTAGTTCAACGATGGCCTGCATTTAGAACATCCTTCCGGATTGTCCCAACCCAGCACATTCATCACTTCTTTGACGGTTCCAAGTCCAAGACGGGTAATTTCTGCGATAATCTCATCCCGTCCTAGCGAAGTACACCCGCATATCCCTTCTTTTACGGGTTCCCCTGCTGCATCTCCGGCGTATAACTGAACGAGTCCCTCAACAAAAGGTTTGCAGCCGCCGCAGGATCCCGATGCTTTTGTACAAGCTTTAACGGAAGCAACGGTGCTGCAATTTTTCGTATGAATGGCATCTTTTATCGCTTCTTTCGTTACACCGTTACAGCCGCAAATAATCTCATCATCCGCCAGCTGAGCCAGCCGCTGTTCCGTCGATACTGTACCCGCATTACCCGTAAAGCCTAACAGAAGCTCCTTCTCTCGCCCCTTGATGGATTCGCCGCTTTTCATGAGCGAGAACAGCTTTGGCCCATCCCCCGTATCGCCGAACATAACGGCTCCGATAAGCCGGTCTTCGCGAATCACGATTTTTTTGTATACTCCATCAACTTCATCTTGATATCGCATCGATCTTGTTCCTTCCGGGTCTGCAAAATGACCTGCCGAGAACACATCTACGCCGGATACCTTTAGTTTCGTTGACGTTACGGAACCGGCGTATCCACTCGTCTCCACACCCGCCAGATGCTTGGTAAGAACTGCTCCCTGTTCGTATAGCGGTGCCACAAGACCATAAGCGATTCCTCGATGCTCAGCGCATTCGCCCACCGCATAGATACCGGGGATATTCGTCTCCATATAGTCGTTAACAACGATTCCGCGATGGACTTCAATCCCGGAGGATTGTGCCAAGGAAACGTTCGGCTTGATCCCGACGGCCATTACAATCAGATCGGTATCGACACGGCTCCCGTCCGTAAAATGAAGGGCCTTCACCCGCTTCCGCCCTGAGATGGACTCCGAATTTTTACTCAGCAGAAATTTCATTCCTTGGGTTTCAAGTTCACGCTGAAGCATTCGAGCCGCCGTTTCGTCCAACTGTCGCTCCATCAGATAGGGGTTAAGATGAACCACAGATACATCCATGCCCAGATGCAGAAGCCCTCTAGCAGCCTCCAAACCCAGCAGGCCTCCACCGATAACCACCGCTTTCTTGAATTGCCGCGACGTCTTCACCATCGTTTCGCAATCCTGGATATCCCGGAATGCGATAACGCCTTCCTTGTCGGCACCAGGCAAAGGCAGCATAAATGGATTCGAGCCGGTAGCTATAAGCAAAACATCATAGTCAGCGACGGCTCCATGATCGGAGAAAACTTTACGCATCTGCGTGTCAATCCGGTTCACCGTATGACCTGCATATAACTGGATCCGATTCTCCTTATACCAATCCCAATCATTGATGATGATTTCCTTCATATCAGTACCACCTGCCAGAACAGATGACAGCATGATCCGGTTGTAGTTCGGATGAGGCTCCGACCCGAATATCGTAATCTCATAAGCATCCGGCGCAAGCTTAATCAAATGCTCAATTGCCCGCACCCCTGCCATACCATTCCCGATCATGACTAACTTCTTTTTTGTCATGGTTTGCGCTCCCCTCCATCTAACACCTTAGAATGTACTTGTTCATGCATCAGAAGCCTTAAAAAATCAAAACAGCCTGCATTCGCTCCAGTAGAGTAGGCACACTCTTACCGGGAACGAAGCAGGCTTCTTTGCCGCTAATGGGATACACCGTTGTATCCGGGAAATATAAAGTTTCTTGAGGGAAATATACACTACACCTAAGCCAACTGTCAACATATTTGACATTGAACAAAGAAATTTAATTAAATATCGACATCAACCTGTGATATATGTTATATAATTTAACATAATAACTACTCGCGCTAACAGCTTAAACTCTGATAGTATTCATTTATGAAAGGAGCGTCAATCCATGCGTTCATTGCTGGTTATTCACCATCCGGTCCCTGCTTCAGAGCGAAGTGACACAGATGCCAAGGCGCTTCTTCCGGAGTTTATCCTTCGTTCATATGGCTACAAGGTCCACCTTGCCCGCAGTGAGAAGCAAGCGCTGGCCGGAATCATGGAAGCAGACGGTACGATTCTCCACCTCCCGGTTGCCGCAATCAAATTGTGGACCAGCGCCCTCGAACAACAAAAACGCGTTCCGGTTCTGTGGTGGTGCAGCGATCATGCCGCTTCGCAATCTCTCGAATCATGTGAGGATGATGTTACAATTGATGGACTTTTATTTCCCACTATGAAGGAGCATGAGTTGCATTGGACGCTGCATTTTAGTTCCAAGCATTTTTACGAACGAGAGCAGTGGCATAATGAAAGAACGCAGCTCCTTGCCCGCATTGAAGAGCGAAAATGGATTGATATGGCCAAAGGCATTCTATGCAAGATGGAAAATATTTCGGAATCCGAAGCATACGATGTCTTGCGCAAACAGGCGATGAATGAAAGAAAAAGAATGGTGGATGTCGCAACCTCGATCGTTAAGTTGTATCAATTGCTGCAGGAGACCGGTACAGGAGGTGCAAAAAAATCATGAACCACTTATTAAAAGAAGTCGGCCGCGGCAAACGGGGCGCGCGCGATCTGACTTACGAGGAAGCGCTGCAGGCTGCAGAATCGATTCTCGGATTGCAGGCAACCCCTGCACAGATCGGTGCCTTTTTGATTGCGGAACGCATCAAAATGGAAAGTGTAGAAGAATTGGAGGCATTCGTGAAGGTCTGCCGTGAATATGCGGACCGTTCGTTTGTACATGAGGGTGTAGACTGCGCAGGACCTTATGATGGCAGAAAGTCCTCCTTTTTCTCTACGTTAGCCACCTCGTTTGTGCTGGCTGCTGCTGATCTGCCTGTCACTCTGCACGGAACCGCATCACTGCCCCCGAAGTGGGGGGTTACATTGTCGGATATACTCGCGGCGAAGGGAATAACCGGACCGTTACTGGCAAAAGAATCATGCATCCGCGCTGCCCGTCAATCGGGTGTATTATATGTACATGCTGAAGACTGGTGTCCCCCGCTTAAGAATCTTCGCCCGATCCGAGAGGAGCTGGGTATGCGAACCGTGCTCAACACGGCCGAAAAGTTTGTAGATTACTCCCATTCCTCTTTCCTAACCTTCGGTGTATACCATAACACGGTCTTTGACCGTTTAAGCAGACTGATCACGAAACTCGGTTATCGGAAAGCGATCATCATTCAGGGCAGTGAAGGCTCGGATGAACTGTTCATTCACCGGCCCACGCGGACTTACCGAGTTGAGAACGGTGAAGCCAGCCTCCAGATCGTCGATCCGGAAGCGTACGGACTCGATACCCCCGTTCCGGACATAATCTGGACCCCCTCCGAACAAGCTAACGTTACCGAGCAGGTTCTGCAGGGTAAGGGGGACATCACTTTTATCTACCAGGTTCTGCTGAATGGAGCTGTTCGCTTACACTTGGCGGATAAGGTCAGATCCGTCGAGGAAGGGATCTATACTTGCAAGGCTCTGCTGGACTCGGGTAAACCGTGGGAGCTGTATGACAAGTGGCTGTCCTTGCTTTTAGAACCCCTCCCGAATGATGATTGGACCTCGCCCATCGTCAGACATGCAACCCATTGAACAGAAGAAACCCGCACCGAGCAAGCGGTGCGGGTTTCTTTTTCATTACCTATTAAATCCCAAATCCAAATCCGAACGCAGAAACGATGATGACCAAGAGAATAAAGAGAACCAGTACTGCTCCAACAGATGATCCATATCCTCCGCCACCGTATCCAGCTACTTCACCCATTGTTCCAACCTCCTTTACTTTTCCGAACACAACATCCTATGCTCGTGATATCAAAGGGCGTAGACTCTAGAGGAAAAATTAAGGCAGACAGGAATTGGGTCAACATGAATCCGGATTCTTAAAGCGAAGCCTTACTTCGCAATCATTTTCTTGGCATAGTTCAGCACATCCGATTTGGCGCTCTCTGCCCAAATGCTGTAACGAATCTGTTGCTCGTCATCCATCCAATCCAGGTGATCCCTTCCCTTGGAGTCGGCGGTGTAGACACATTCCACTCCGTTAATGACGATGGTTTCCTTTTTCTCGTTCGGTTTCTCCTGTGGCACAGGTGTTCCGTCTATTGGCAGTTCAGGAACAATATAACTTGCAACAACTTGAAGCTTTACTTTTCCCTTATCAAAATTCAGGATGGCCGCGGATGCTTCATTCATCTTCATGATGTCGGAGTAAACAAATTGCTCGCCATTTGCGGCCTTCTCCTTCAATTCCTGGTCCAGCTTCTCGTACAAGTCTGACGTTCTTTCAGGACTCTTTAAGTACAAAATCGCGTTCTGGAATGAATAACTCTGCGGCAAGTCAGCAGGAATGGTTAGCGTTGGAGCGTTCATGACCTTCGCGTTTGCCACATAGTCCGCATACTTGGTATAGGCAAAACCTTTGGATGTAAAATAGATTTCATCTAGCCGGTTATATTCCTGGTCCGCAACATAATAGGCAACCATCTGTCCTGCCTTAAGTTTGTTACTCAACTCCTTAATACGATCATCAAATGAAACGGATGTATTCTCCGGTATGGCAGCAGAAACCGCTGCTGTCGTCTGTGGAACAGATGTACTTGCATTACTTGCTGCGTAAACATTCGCGGATCCGACCATCATCGTTGTTGCAATAAATAATGCAACTTTCATTTTGTTTTTCATCATGGTAAAATTCGTGCTCCTTTCGGCGGTAAGGCCTTTAAAGTTATTTTTTAAATACATCTCGTATAACACCTTGCCGACAACAAAAGGGACATTTATCCAAAAAAAGTAGAAATCTTTTTATTCCGAAACAAGACCGGCTGCAATCTTCGCAAACTCTTCCTTGGATAGCGGATCCTTTGAATCATCCGTAATAATATACAGTACCTCTTCACTGTCGCTTAACCAAGTCAAGTTGCGCGAGGGGCTTGATGGACTGGCTGACAAAATCATTTCTTTCCCTTTCACCTTTATTTTTACGGCTTGGTTTGTGGGCACCCCGGCTTTTGAGCCCTTCTCTCGTGCAAAAGCAACTATCTTGATCCGATTTTCGCCTTTACGATATTCCATTCCTGTAGAGGCAATATCGAGCCAAGGAACAATCTTATAGAACAGTCCCTGTTCTTCATCCGACTTCTCAGCCTGCGCTTTGAGTTCATTCACAAGAATTTTATACTCCGGCGTATTCCATACGGGCGTGTTCCTAATTTGAATCTGTCCAAAATCAAATCGATACCCTTCCGGTACATAATCAGGTTCTCCAAGCAATGGCGCACCCTTCTCCTCGATTTCTTTTGCGAGTTCCTGATAATTTGAATGCTTAGTCAACATATAAAAATAATTCAGTGGTTGTTCTTTGACGAGTGGAGTCATGTGTAGATCCTTGATATAAAATACAGCCTGTTCTCCCGGCTTTAACCTCTTACTCAGCTCTTCTTCCGACTCTTTTACACGTTTGGCATTATATTCCGATTTGGAATATTTCCATGGCTTTATGGTAGACAGAATGACTTCGCCTTCCTTGTTCCTGATCTGAATCAAGTAATTACTTGCGTAAACACTCGACGAAAGAATCAAAATCGCTGTAAGCATCGCAATAATCAAGGTCTTCTTACGATTTCCGTCATTTCTTCCTTGTTTCTTCTGGTGAATTTGACGCACCTTGTGCATGATGGCGGGGGTTACGTCCACCTCTTCTTCCACGGAGTGCAATTCCATGCCTCTCAGAATTCGATCTTGCTCCGACTGTCCCGAATCTCGCATAACTCCGTCCCCTCCTTCTCCTGGATCAGCTTGATGACTTTCAGTTTCATACGAGCATACTTTTTCTTCACTGCACTGAGATTCTTATCCAGAATCTGCGCGATCTCCGAGAACGGTTTATCTTCGAACACCCGCAGTACGAGCAGATTCCGCTCTTCCACCGAGAGCTTGGTCATGGCATATTCCAGCGGTTCGCTGAACCACCTGCGCTCCAGTGTCTGTTCCACGCTATCAGCATACCCTCTCGATCCGATGAGTCGGCTCACTCGCATGCGAACTTGTCTCTTGCGAAGCAGATTGAGACAATGATGATAGGCAATCTTGTATAACCATGATGAGAACGAAGCCTTCGCTTCATAGGTATGAAGCTTGGTGAACGCTTTGATGAAGATATCCTGGACGGCATCCTGCGCGTCCTGCTTGCAGCCGAGCATCCGGCAGCAATATATGTAGATCTGTTTTTTGTACGTTTCGACGATAGGCTCGAAACAATCCACCTCACCGGCCTTAACGCGCCTCACGCACTCCTCTATCGAATCCAATTCGAAGACGCACCTCCGCGTAAATCTTATTTACGTTTGTATAACACCTCTTCTTCCAAAAAAGGGACACCTGTAACGTAAATAAAAAAACAACTCATACCTCAAGTATGAATTGTTTTTCTACAATGTCGATCACTTCTTTTGTTCAGAAAACGATATGTGCGACAGACTCTGCACTCACGATGATTCAATCTGAAAGATCAACTTCTCATTGTCGTCCCTCGTAGCAACAAATTCCTGCACGCGCGAGTCCAAAACATAGTTGTTCATCGTCTTTCTCCAAAATGCCTGCGCCCGCTTATTGCGATCCGTGGCATTCGTCTGGACTTCCCAGCTGCCGGCATGCTTGTCGAAAACTTGTGATGCAGCATTCTCCGCAACATGTTTGCCTCGGAAGGGTTTCATAACAAAAAACTCATTCATGTAAAATTCACTGCCATATGTGTATGGCGGGGTTGCGACCAGAGCAAATCCTGCCGGGATGCCATCCACTCGAATCAGATAAGGAAACAAAATCGAGGGTTTCTCCCACCATATATCAAAAACTTGGATCTGGTCATTCAAGGTTCTTGTGTCATCATCCTCATAGACGCCATATCGATTCGGCTTCCACCCCCATATCCCTGATAAATCATGCAAATACAGTGGATATATATTATTAATGATAAATTTGGTGGAAGTATCGGTTAGCTCCACGGAAACTTTCATATGTTCTCCTCCGTCCTAGACGTAATCCAAACTCTTGAAATACTGCATTTTGCTATCTATAAAACCTTCATCAAAGTCGGCAATCCCTACAAATTCCGAGTCTTGAAAACATAGTCCAAAGAGCCAAAGCTGCCGAATGGCAACAAAAACAGGGACAGCAGCAAGATCATATTCGCTGAGAGATCTGACACTACAATATCCTCTCAGAAAGGCGTCCCATAATCCTTCCACTTCCTCCGGGTCATGCCCGCTATGTATCTCTCTGGCCAACCTAAACTCGGCAATATCGTAAGCTCTCCAGCCGTAACCGCATAGATCAAAATCATAATGGGTCAACTTTCTGTCCTCTGCAAATGCGGCATTCGTATTTCCATGAAGATCTCCGTGGCATACGCCCCAATCTAAACCTTTAACCTCGAGATCCGAGATTCGTTTCTTTAGTTCCGTTGCCATTTCACTTAGGTAGTTATAATCCGTCAATCGATGCTCCATATAGGGTCTGATGATGGATAGAGGCCTATCTATAAGAAACTCCATATCCAACTGTTCCCTTGCATGACGACTTTCAAAATGTTCCGCCGCCTTATGCATATGGCCAATGGATTCACCGAATCGGTAACTGTCCGCAGCGGCGAGAATCGGCCTTTCGTGCCCTTCCGCATATTGAAATAGGACCCCGTATCGAATTCCCTCCATGACATCAAACCCTCTAAGGTATGCACCGTCTTTTCCCGGAATCGGCTCTGACAGGCTGATCCCGTTCGCACTGAGAAACCGCAGCAATTCCAATTCAAACTCGATGTCAGACCGGCTTCTTCGATCAGCCCTGTAGATACGGAAAATATACTTATCAACATCCGTTTTTACTTCGTACGTATCGTTCATACCCCGCAGAAAATACTGAATATTTACAACGGAACCTATCTCATAATTGTATTGGATATGCAACCCTACCGCTTGTTTAGACAGAAGCGAGTAAGTGACAGGAAATAAACTCAACCCAAATCCCTCCTTGCATTCAAGGGTATCATCCCCGACACACTCTTACATATAGGGTGTATGATTATAATTATTTTTTATATAAACCACGGTACGTCGTACTCACAAAAAAAAGCAATAAGCGCTGTCTTCTTTCGGACAGGCTCACTGCTTCAATCCATTTCGTCTTCGATCAGGATTTGCTTGTAAATCCCATAAGTTCTTTCACATGCAGGGTATTTTCCAAGGATGTCAGCTTTTCCAGCAAAGTGAAAGCCACATCAAAAGCCGTTGCCGGGTTACATGAAGTGATCAGGTTACCATCAACAACAATCTGTTCTTCCACGACATGGGCACCGAATTCCCGCAGCTGCGATTTTCTGATACTGGTTGGGTGATCATAAGTCGTGGCTCGTCGTCCCTTCAGCACGCCGGCTTTGCCAAGCGTAAGGGCTGCAACGCAAATCGTAGCAATCCACTTGCCCTGCGCATGAAATTCCTGAATGATCCTGGAGAACCTGGAGTCATATGCATCGTTATAAAAGCCCGCTTCCTCGAACCCGCCAGGAATCGCCAGAGCATCGTAATCCTCCACCTTAACCGAGTCCAGTGTGACCTCAGGAATGACGGTAAAGTTCCACGTGCTTTTCAACCTGTTATGCAGTCCCGCGGTCACAACCTCGGTGGTCCCGTCACCCTCCAGCTTGTTCCACCCTAGTACATCGGTAAATACACTCGCTTCCACAGCTTCAAATCCATCCGCCAACAGCAAAAGCACTTTCTTCATAAGCCATCGTGAGAGAACAGTTTTTATTACGGGATCATTGCCCCTAAAGCCGCCACGTTCTCCCGGCTCCCCCCATCGTAAAACGACCACAAAAAAAGGCCAACCAGAAGATTCTGGCTAACCTGATAATACGAAAGAAGCAGCCCGATGACTGCCTCTGTTTGTTCAATAACCTGCATATCTGAACGGATGTTGAATTAATGATTTAAATCATATAACCCAGGTGCGTGCTCGTTGGCCAGCTCAGGCATTACAGGTAACGGAAACCCTTCCGGAGGTTGAACCACTTGTAGCTCCCCGCCATTTCTGCTTGGTGTTTGACCGCTAAAAATTTCGCCGATTCGCGTATCATCCAGCCTGAAGTTGAACTGTGCGTTATGGAAGCCCATATCTACGTATTTTTGACATTCCGGATATTTATGGATGTCGTAATTTGGAACAGGGAATATTTTACCCCATTCAACGCCAAGCGTCTCCAGCGCTTTGGCAAACGCATTTTGATGCGCATTATCCCGGACAATCAGGAAAGCCAACGTCTCACGGAAAGTTTTGTTAGTGCTCATCTCATAGATTCGCGTTTTTTGAAGCACTCCCGTTGATTCGAGCACAACGTTATCGAGCAAATTACTAACCAAATTTCCGTGATCGTACACATAATTTCCCTGCCATGGGTTTCCTGCGGCATCAACAGGCAAAGAACTTTGGGCTCCCATGATAAAGTGATGCGGATTCGCATGCTTGATCGCTTCATCGAGCGGGGCCTCGTCCATACCGGAATTACCGGCGCCTTCTGCGCCAGCGCCGGTAAGCAGCTGGTTTATTGTATGTTGAACCAACTCGACATGGCTTATCTCTTCCAAGAAAACGCCACGGATCAAGTCGCGATATTGAATGGCATTCCCTCGGAAATTGCTGCTCTGAAAGAAGAATTGCATCATCGTCCGCATTTCGCCGAATCGGCCGCCTAACGTTTCCTGCAACACCTTTGCAGCTGCTGGATCAGGTTGATCCGGAACGATCAGATTGATCAGGTCCTCTTTATAAAAATACATGTAATATCCTCCCGCTTCCTCAATATAGTCACGAATCCAGTTTGCGTTTCCATTCCATTTTCCATGCACCTGCATCCGTCACAATGATTTCCTAAAAATTGCCATAGGCCTATTCTGCTTACCTCGAAAGAATTAAATAACAATCTCCTGTGCATAATAACTCTGTTTGAATAAATATTAAAGGAGCGAATTAGATTGGGAATTTTAAGCGGTAATCCTAAAAATGAGCCCATGCATTATGGGGAAATATTTAGCGTATGGACAGCATCCACGTTGGCAAAAGGCATGGTGTCCTGCTACGAGGCTTATTTGAATCATGCAGGCGATAAAGACCTCAAAAAAATCCTCAATGATCTGTTGGATCAAGCTAAACTTGAGATTAAAGAATGTGATGAATTGCTTACCGACAACGGAATCGCCCCTGCACCGGTACTTCCCGAAAGACCCCCGGTCAAACTTGAGGATATTCCGGCGGGCGCAAGATTCACGGATCCGGAAATTGCGGCCAAAATCGCTGCTGATACATCACTCGGATTGGTATCATGCAGTCAAACCATGGGACAATCCATCCGGGAAGATATTGGCGCGTTATTTGCTAAATATCATCTCACCAAGACTGCGCTGGGTGTGCGGATCCTACAGATGAATAAGGAAAAAGGCTGGCTCATTCCGCCGCCGCTTCAAATCAAGAGACCCGAAGAAAAATAGCTTATAACAAAAAAACACTCTGATCTGATGAGGCTCAGAGTGTTTTTGCTGTTCAGTTCTATTAATCTCGTTTGTATCTTTTATAACCTTTTATCGCTTAAAAACTTTTCATTTTCGATCTGTCTATTTCCATATGACCCCCTCATGAATAGAATGTAAGTTCTTCTGTCTTGATTTTCTTACTTGTAAGCGCCGTGAATACAGCACGTAACAAGCGCTCGCTTAGTCGCTCAGACAGTTGGCATCTTAATCTGCTGAGACGCTAACCCTTTTCTATGTACAACAAAAAGAAGCCAGCTTGGATGCTGCTTCTTTTTGTTGTTTTCAACTCATTCCTTGGCGCCAACGATGATTCCATGTTCCGGCGGGTGCTGTTGGGGCAGCGGGTTAATGGCTGCCTGATGCCAGCCGATGAGGAACATGCCTAGAATGACCAGGATACCGCCGCACCATTGCTCCCATCCTGCGGATTCTTTTAATACGATGACCGATAACAACAAAGCCGTAAAAGGCATCATACCAGAAAAAGCGGCAGCTGTTGATACATGGCAGCGCTTGATACCGGCATACCACAGCATGAAGGCCAAGGCCGTCACGATTGGTCCATACCAAACAAGCGCAAGCCATTCCTGCAAACCTATTGCTGCCAGTGAAGCCAGCGGATTCTCGAACCCTGCGGGTATCAGGCATAACATCAAGGCGATCACCGAGACCAGCGTCGTCTGGACCATAGGATGAATGGCTTTTTTTTGTGAAGCCGTTTGCTGCATCGAACCGATGCGGGACAGCAGGTTAAAGCCGGATTCACTCCATGCTGCGCAGAGCACAAGCAGGTTACCGTACAGATGTTGTACCTCGAATGCATGGCCCGGCGTGAGTATTCCTTGTATGATCATAATGCCTGCCACCGTGCTAAGAATGCCTGCCAAATTCATGCCGTTCACCGATTCTTTCAGGAGCCCAAATGCCAGCATGACAGTAAAGGCGGGTGTTGCGCCTGTTAGAATTCCTGCTTCTGCCGTGCTGGTATGAAGAAGACCTTGCAGCAGCAGCATCCGAAACAGAAACATCCCAAGTAACGCCTGAAAGAACAGAAGCGCCCACTCTCGGCGTGTTAACTGTCGAACCGACCTCACCAGTTCCTTCCTACATAGAGGAAGCGTACATAACAAAGCCAATAACAAGCTGGTCGCTGTGATCGTAAACGTCCCTAATTTTCCGTTCAAAAACCATGCCGTGATGACCGAAGTCCCTGCAAACGTGAACGCCCCGCATAAATAAAGTATCCCTTTCCATCGTTCCAATTAGATCACATCCCCCAGATATCACAGATCAATAGCAACTGAATCTATGCTACAATCATAGGGAATAGACTGGTATGGTTACAGATCCAGTTAAACGTGAATTTATGCAGACCAGTTGGAGGACGAGCCTCATGTGGGGAATCACACTGCACCGAAGCAGCGAAGTATCGCTTAAACGGCAAATTTATTTAGCTATAAGAGAAAGGATTGTTCAAGGATTCTTGCAGCCAGGAGAAGCCATGCCCTCATCCCGTCAATTGGCGATAGAACTCAAGGTATCTCGTAACACGGTCAATGAAGCGTTTGACATGTTGAACGTCGAAGGCTACGTCGTTAGCCGACAAGGGGCTCCGACACGGGTTGCGAAAGGCATTGTACTGGATACCCTGGCTGAGGTAGATCCGCCGCCGCAGAAAGAAGCTCCTCTTGAATTTGCAGTGGATTTCCGGACAGGACAGCCTGAACTCCGGCTATTTCCACAGTACGTATGGCAACAAATTTCAATGAAAACGCTCAACGATATGAGCCCCACGCTGCTAGGTTATACAGGTCCTCAGGGCCTGCCCGCCCTTCGTGACGAAATTTCATTGTGGCTTTATCGCAGCAAAGGCCTCAAGGTTGATCCTCAAGATATATACATAACGGCAGGTGCGACACATGCACTGAATATCCTTGCAAACTTACTCTACCATGAAAATCAGGAAATATGGTTTGAAGATCCCTGCAACATCGAGATGCTACAGACGTTTATAAACAAAGGGTATCGAATTCATCATGTCCCCGTGGATAAACACGGGATTCAGACTGAGCACTTGAACGACAAGCCTGGATGTCCCGTGTACGTAACACCCTCTCACCAATTTCCGCTTGGAGGGATTCTGCCGGCTGATCGTCGTGCTGCGCTCATCCGCTACGCCAGAAAAAATGGCAGCTATATCATCGAGGACGATTATGATAGCGAGTACCGATATAGCGGGGATTCGGTCGCACCTTTATATGCCATGGATCCCGATAGGGTCATTTATGTTGGCACCTTCAGCAAAGTTCTGTTCCCGGCCCTTCGGATAGGGTATGCGATTGTGCCCCGTAAGCTTCAACAGCGCTGGGGGCATCTGCGTACCCATACCGATGTGCAGAATCCCCCTTTTGAGCAAGCTGCCTTAGCCGAGTTTTTACACACCCGGAAATTTGACAGGCATATTGGGAAAATGCGCAAGATCTACGGCGAGCGGAGGCAGGTCCTGTTATCTTCGCTACATGAGTTTTTCGGAGATACTTGGCGTTCCTGGGGAGATGCAGCCGGTCTGCATCTGGCTGTTGAATTTCCCGGGGCGGTCTTTGACGAGGCTTTCAGGCAGAAAGCCCGGCAGGATCAGATACGCATCACGCCGCTGGACTACCATTGTATTCAAAAAGGGATCCATGCAAACAAGTTATTGTTCGGCTACGGTCATCTGGAACCTGCTAAAATCCACGGTGGCATCTCCCTGCTGCAGGCTTATTTGAAGAATCAAGGATACTTATCACAACCTCAAGATTCCTTCAAGCTTCCATCCAAACAGTGAAGGCTCCATCAGGCAGCCTTTTAATACTTAAGTCACCATTCTGTTCTCCATGCGTCCATTCCTATTAATCTTTATCGTTGGCTTCGTGCTCGCCAGCCGTTTCGCAGCTTCTCCGGCTTCCTGAAAGGCATGTGCGAGGATTTGGTCTCGATCCAGGATTGCATTTCCCTGTGCCCGGATGATCTGGTAATCCATTACCCCCATAAAATTAAACATAGACTTAAGGTATTTATGAGAGTATTCCACCTCGGCATACCAGTCATGATTCGTATAAATGGCGTCGCTTGCCTGAATGACCAGCAGACTGCGGCCATCGGTTAGCAAACCTTCCGATCCATTCTCCGTATATTGAAATGTCTCGCGTGCAATCAGGATGTTGTCGATATAATCTTTAAGCTTGGAAGGAATGTTGAAATTGTGCATCGGCATGACGATAACATACTTCCGTGCTGCCTTAAACTGCTGCAGGATGGCGGACATGCGGTCCGTTATCTGTTGCTCCTCTTCGTTAAGCGGCTCCTCTCTTCCCTGTTTGCTCCATAACTCTAGAACCATATGATCGATGGCGGGTATAGAATCACGGTATAAATCAATTTGTTCTATAGCTCCTGCTGGATTCCATTTCGTGTACGCCTCCAAAAAATGCTGAAGCACCCGCAAGCTGACAGATGTTGCTGACTCCACCTTCGGATGTGCGTTGATAATGAGCATGTTCTCCATCGGATATCTCTCCTTTTTCATCTATTTCATAATGTAGACAAATAAGGCGATCCAATTGTGACATCAACTTATGATTTTATGCATAAATCGAAGGCCGCGATGGAAATAATATCTAATAGTTAGTTAAAATCCATCAAAAAAAGGACCACATCTGCGGTCCTTATCGTATTTTAGCATACCTGCTCTTGCTGCGTGCTTTTGCCGGATGCCAGCATCACTTTTTAACACTTTATACTTACCATAAGGTTACGTGGTATGCACTAAGATTTCGCCTAAAGCATCAAGGAATCCTTGATTTTCTTCCGCTGTTCCTACCGAAATCCGGATATGCCCTGGGAGTCCCCAGCCTTTGGCGGACCTGACGATAATCCCCCGCTCCAGCAGCTTGTGGTATATAATGTCTGCATGTTCTCCAAGCTCCGCCAGAATGAAATTGCTCATGCTCTCGTAGTAAGGAATCGCTAACCGACTCAGTCCCTCATAGATTTGCTGTCTGCCTTGTTCATTCATCCGGCATGATGCCTGGACGTGCTCCCCATCTCCAAGTGCGGCCAATGCCGCCGCTTGTGCCAGCGCATTGACATTAAAGGGCTCCTTAACCTTAAGCAGTGTGCGGATGATGCCTTCCGAAGCAGCGCCATAGCCGATGCGAATACCCGCGAGTCCGTAGATTTTGGAGAAGGTATTCAGGGTGATGACCGGATATCCCATCTTGATGAAACGAATCCCGTCCGAGTAATCAGGAGCTGTGGCGTAATGACGATATGCCGTATCGATCACAACCAGAACACGAGTAGGAAGACGATCCAGAAGCTTTTTCATTTCAAGCTCGGAAATGTAGGTGCCTGTTGGATTATTGGGAGTACATAGATACAAGATTTTGGTTCCTTCCGTCATCACGTCCAGTATATCTTCTGCAGAGAAAGCATATTGCTCACGCAGCGGTACCTTAATGACCGTACCGGACATAAGAAAAGCACCAAACTCGTATTCGCTGAATGTCGGATCAGGAACGACGATCTCGTCACCAGGCTCAAGGTACGCCCGAGAAATTAGCATGATCAGCTCATCACCGCCGTTTGTCACAATGAATTGATTCGCTGCCAATCCCAAGTGCTCGCCAAGCGCTTGAGTAAGACCTGAAGAACGCTCGTCGGGATAACGGTGCAGATCAGGCAGCTTCTCCTGGATGGCTTTCAATGCTTTGGGCGAAGGACCGAGTGAATTTTCATTGGAAGCCAATTTGATGACGCGAGCCAAGCCGTATTCCTGCTGCACTTCCCAGATGGGCTTACCTGCCGTGTAAGGCATCAACCGTCCTAATGCCTGCCTCGGTGTTATTTGCAGCTTTTTATCTTCCTCAGCTTGATTCAATATGTTCTCCCTCCGTTGCCGTGGATTTATGTGTATTCATCTTCTATACTTCGCTGTAATCAAATCTCCAAAAACTGTTCGCACTACCTTCTTCCAGCGGTTCTCTACGAATTCAACATGCTGCGGATGCACATAGGCTTCATAATCAGCTTCGTACTCAATCATCATCGAGAAGCCGAAGTTACATCATATTATAACGGTAAAGTTCAAATAAATCGCTACGAAAAAGGCACCCTTTTCCATGAAAATCGAAAAGAGTGCCTAATATCTTGCAAATTATTTTGTCTTCTGTGCGTGATTTGTCAACAGATCAAGCAAAAAGGCTTTGAGATCAACCATTCGTAGATACGTAGGCTTTTCGTTAGTTCCAACAATGATCAGCGGGACAAGCGACTCCTTTTGGCGAATCGAGCCGTGCCCTCCGCCCCCCGCATGCGTCGGAGAGCTCCGGTCCGCCAATTCGTATCCCGGTTTAGCCGTCACGACCAAAAATTCTCCTTTATGAGAATTTAGCGAACCGGACAACCTCTCCAGCACATCGGGATACTGTCCGTAATCCAAGGTTCGATGATCGGCATTCAATTTAAGGTCCAGCACCTCGGCATCCTGCTTCACGGTCCACGTTTGTTTATAGCGATCGATCAGGTTACCTTTCGCCTTATATCGGAGTTCCTTCGAAGTGGATCCTTGAAGAGCATGAATCCATCCATTTTCTTTCCAAGCAACAAAATCGATGCGGTCATCCTTGCTCAGGATATTCGCCAAGCTTCGCAGGGAACGACTGGGCTTGAAATTATATACATAAGCCATCGTTTCATTGACTGCGAGGGCGACCTCGGTTTCCGCTTTCACCTCTTCACCCGGCTTTAGAACGGAGATGCCTTTCAGCATAGCGGGCATATCAATCTCCGAACGTTGCTTCGCCGGAAGAAGCTGTGTCATTCCGCTATCCCCAGCGATGACAAAAATCGCATCTTTGAACGCCTTTTCCGGCGATCCGAAGGCATTTAGTAAGGCTTGGAGCTGCTGATCCACTTTTTTGACGCCTTCAAGCTCTGACGGACCCTTTTTATGAAGCTTCTGGTCCAAGTCCGGTAAATAAACATACAAAAAATCAGGCAGCTTGTTGGCTTGAATCAGATAGTTTACGGCTTCGATTGCATACTTATTGTTCAGCCCCATCCGATCCGTGAGATCGTCAGGCAGATTCTTGGTATCTTTAGAGCCTTCCAGGGGATTGGACAAGGCTCCCAGGGTTAAAAAATCCGGACCTTTGACTTTTATGTGTTTCTGCAGGGAAGTCGGACCTTGAATCCAATCCGGGATCGTCAGCGTATGCTCGATCGGTCCCCGATATATTAAGCCGTTAATCGACCCTGATTTCAAGCCAAGACGGGCTAATTCTTCGTAGATCGTACGTGAATTCGGATTTAAATGTTTCCCGTTCAAATGGATTAATGCATCCGTCAGAACCGGATTGATGCCTTGCTTGAGGATTTCCATCGGTCCGGTTCCGTAGTTGATCATCTTTTTATCGTCGGACGAATACCATAGGAGCCCTGGTACGCCATGGCCATTCGGATATTTTCCCGTCGACATCGTGCTGTCAATCGTGACAGACATCGTAGGAAAAGAGCTGACCAGCTCCTTGTAATATTGTCCATGTTCGATCAAATATTGAAAGGTGGGCAGCTGTTTTTGAGAAATGCCCTTATCAATCGCCTGTGCCATTAATGAGTCGACCATCAGGAATATGACTTTCTTATGTGTAGGACCTTGTTCGGATTTAACCCGCAGCAAATCCTGTTCGGCAGGTTTTTGATGTCGGCATCCCATGACCGTGATCAGTACAAGGGACAGCATTACGAGGATCATCCTGTTTATCCGCATTTTCACATTCACCACCTTAGTACATTTTGTCACTAAAGTGGAAATGTCATTCGAGGGATATTTTGCATATTACGATGATCCATTTATGTTCAAATATGATGTTCGCCGGTTCAAATCAAGCCTCGTTTTTCCTGCTTTGAGAAAGGATCCGGTTCACCTTCTCGGAGCTCACCAGCATGATCAGGGCAAACAACAGAATAACGACGGGTAATAAACCTATCGATATTTGAGCTGCAACGATACCAAACAGAGGGGGTAATATCGTGGTGCCGGTATAGGCAACAGCCATCTGATAACCCATGATTCTGGACGATTGGGCTTTGCCGAAGCGGGCCGGTGTTTCATGCAGCAAACAAGGGAATATGGGTGCAAGCCCGAGTCCGATAACAATGAGTCCGATGAGAGAAAGATAGGAATGCAGCGGCAGCAATAAGAGGACTGCACCGGCAATGGCCGTCACTTGCCCTGCACGGATGAGCGTCCGATTGTTCAACCTCAGCGTTACGAATCCTGTAATAAATCGGCCGAATGTGATGCCTCCATAATACATGGACACCCATACTGCTGCTGTTTCCGGAGGCAGATCTCGGGTTCCTACGAGAAAGCTCGCTCCCCATAAACCGACGGTCGCTTCCACTCCGCAATAGAACAAAAACGCCAACAGGGTTATCTTTACCCCTCTAATTTGGAGCGGTTTTCCGTGCTTCTGGACAATGGCTTCATCGCTGTTCGTTGATTCATTTCCCGTTTGTTCTTCAAACATGCCTTCGGGCTGCCGATGCTGACTTGCCACGATCCTCCAGAGTGGGAGCGTGAGCAGCAGGATGAAGACCAGAACGAACTGCAGCATGGATACGGTATAATATCCGTCTCTCCATGTATCGTTAGCACCCATGGAATAGGACATGATAATCGGCCCTAAAGTTGCGCCCACGCCCCAGAAGCAGTGCAGCCAGCTCATATGGTGGGCCTTATAATGGTTTGCCACATAATGGTTCAATCCCGTATCGACGGCCCCTGCGCCTAAACCCAGCGGAATCGCCAGCAGAATGAGCCAGAACAGCGATGGCGCATACGCAAAACCGAGCAGCGCACTCGCTGTCAACAAACAGCTGACAAGCGTAACCATACCCGTCCCGAAGCGTTCGATTACGCTCCCGCTAATCAAGCTGGATACAATCGTGCCTCCGGTTACGACCATCGATAGCAACCCTGCGGATTCGAAGGCAGCACCGATATCCGGCTGCATGGCCGGCCAGGCGACCCCGAGCAAGGAATCCGGAAGCCCTAAACTGATAAAGGCCAAATAAATAATTAGAAGAAAAAATGTTACCACAAATAATGGTCCTTTCTACGCTGTGATCATTCAGACAATGGGATGAAATAGGAAGTAATCTCCTTAATTTTGGCAGCATTAAGGGTGCTGCTAAACCGGTATACGTTACAAAATGCCAGGCGCTTCCGGTCATCGAATACAAGGATTCCGTCCGCTGCACCGGTGCTGCCGTGCGTTATCAGATGATGAATATGCAGTTCGGCTGTCTTGCCATACTTCACCTGACATAACGATTCAATCACTTGATCCTTCCCATGAACGATTCTTTCCCCAACGTAACTCATCTGAATCCCATCCGTGAAATTCTCATTCATAAATTGTGTATCCATGCCAGCCAAAGCGATGTGGAGTCTCTTCAGCAACTCCTTCTTCGGTGCGTTCCCGCAATCCTCCTCGCATGTGATAAGAAAATCTTCTTTGCCTGCAATACCATCTGACATAACCAAACCTCCTAGTTCCAGCTGCCGTATTTAAGGGGAGTTTTATCTATTCTAAACCTTGTTCGGTCATATGGAAAGATTCGACACGGCTTCAATTCTAGAAGATGGAAGGTTAGGAATGAAACGCCCTCCAGAACTCACCCTCGGTATCGATTATGTCCTTGATCTGGGCAAAAGGAATCGTGAACGTCGGAAAACCCGCTGCGTAAGGGGCGATCTCATACGGTGCAAACACCAGATGTAATGCGTCCCCGGTTACATAGAAGGGCTGGTTTGCTGCAATTCCCTTATAGCTATCTGGGAATACATACGAATACTGCGGATCCTCTTGAATCTGTTTACCAACAATGCGGCTGAGCTCCTTCACATAATCGCTGCCCGGCTTAAACAAGTCCTTCAATTCATACATCCTGCCGTTCTCAAGATTGACCACGGCGTAAACTTTCGTTGGCATGCCGTGTGCGGCACCAGAGGGATAGTTATAACCGTTCAACTCCAGTTCAAGCAGTTTCTGCTTGTAGAAAATGACGTCAAAATCGCCTGTATACGTATAATCAAGCTGTTGATTCGGAGGAATGAATTTCACCTGTGACATTTCTTTAAGCTTCGTATTCAGCGTGTGCTGAGCTGCTTGATCCCTTATTCCGTCGATCTGTGGGTAGTAGACTAAATAATCCGGATTAGGTTTATACTTTTCTTCCATTACCTTATAAGGTGGTTGCAGCGGAATCACCGTGTTCTGCTTCCATATGAGGTGACCCGACCGATCCAGGTAAGATAGACGCTGATCGACCAGGGCTTTAATTAGTCCGCCTGGTTCCAGCGTGAGCGAACCGCTGCCGTTCACTCGAGGATACCCCGGCGCCGCTCTGCCGGTTCGGTCAATAAAATACGTCTGCTTCGCATCATAAACCGAGGCCAATCCTCGCTTGTAATCAGAAACTTCCCGATATACAAAATCAGATAACCTCTTTCCATCCCAATCTGCAATGGCATACATCGAACCAATATAAGGCTGTTCAGGATTAATCGCACGCCCAAGCGCAAACCGGTCTTCATTCAAGTCCCGGATATCGTTATATTCCGGCTTGATTACCCACTCGCCCTGCTTATTAATGACGCCATACTTCGACTTGTAATCTTCTGCCGTGTTAACGATCGCTCTGTCATGATGAAAAGGAAATGCCGAAGTATAGGTCGGCGGAATGACGATGTTCCCCTGCTCATCGATATATCCGTATTTGCCAGTACTATCCTTCTGAAAGGCCAGCAAGCCATCGCCAGGCGGTCCGACGTAGGCGAACGGATAATTGGCCAATCGGCGTCCATAGAGATCAATGAGCGCGTAAAGATTGTCTTTTATTTTCACAACAGCTTTGCCATTGACAAAATCATTCGCTTCCTCATATTGCGCTGGGATCACCTCTTGGCCCGCGGAATCGAGGTAGCCGTATCGGCTGTTCGCTCCATCTCCACTGCCATTATCAGTTACATAATAAACCACCCTTCCTTCTCGAAGCCCTGCTATATACGGAAATCCTCGTCGTGTCAGCACTTCCCCTTGTTCGTTAATCATCTTAAAACCTTGATCATCGATCACGGTCGCTCGATGCTCCGAGAACGGGCTGATGGACTGATATATAGGCTTCACTACGAAACGGTCAGACCTGTCAATGAGGCCATACTTACCGTTCACGCCTACGATGGCAAGACCATTGTCCTGGAAATCCTGTGCATCATCATACTTTGGCTCAATGACCATACTTCCGCTACGATCAATGTATCCCCACTTCGTTCCGTCCGTCGTCTTCACGGATGCCGGAAATAAACCGGCATGCTGCTGCGGCTGCCCTCTGCCTGCTAGCATCTCCTTGATTCGCCTCTCAAGATCCAGCAGCGTTTCACGCGCCGGGTAGGGTTCTGCGAACGTAAGTGCTTTGCGGACCGACACAAGGGCCGCTTCCGGCATCCCGGCCCGATATTGTGCATCCGCCAGGTAATACCAGTAATAAGAATAATCCGGATGTTCTTGCGTCAATCTCTCGTAGTACCTTACAACGACAGGGAAATAATAGGGGTATACATCCGGTGCAGTCACTAACGCCCCTTGGCTCCATCTGACGACCTCGACTCGATAAGCTTCGCCTGTATCGTGAATCCAAAGCGCGATTTCAGCCTGACCATCCGGACCCGAAGCACCCGGCATATCCGCAATATCGATATAACTGTAATATATATCAGCTGGTGCGATATCTTGAAGGCCCTCTGGCGTCCAAGCGTAGATCGACAATTTTGACCAAATGGAACCGAGCTGCCAACCTACGATTAATTGATTCATACCTGGGTTCAACACAGGGGCCGCCGTCAATGAAGTAACCCCATATCCCTGCCCCAAGACGTTGGCAACGACCTCATATCCGCCATTGCGGTAAAGCAGCACAAATAAATAAAGCTCATGATTCAATCGGGACACACCGACAATCTCTGGGATGTGATCTCCCGTGATGTCGACTGCGACAACTGCAGGATGTTCTGCAGGCTTATCGATTCGTACAAGTTCAGCACCGTGCGGCAGATAGGCCATAGCGATTTGTGCCAGTTGCTGATCATTAACGGACATTTGGGCACCCTCCCTTATTCAGAGCTTTCTCGCCTAATCGTATGCAGACGATGGTTAAATATGCACCTGCGGGCGGGGCGGAGAGCATTTCTTAAGTCCCATGTTTCCATTGGCGGATGACCGCAAAACAAAAAAACGGCCTGATCACGTTAGGCAATCAGATCGTTCTCTTCACTTCAAAATGGTTTGCTGACCATGAAATACAAAATAACGACCTGCAGCAGCGTGGCTATCGTCCCGCCTACCGCCCAATACGCCGAAGCTCTTTTATAACCTGCTGTAATGACCCCATCCCTAATGGATTGTTTACTATGCCGAATCATCCCTTTTTGCAGCGGAATCAATAAACCACACCACAGGATCCCCGTCATACCAAACAAAATCAATGAAGCCATCAGCCAGCTCATTCCGCCCATTCCATATCCGGCTTGAACAGCCATCAAAACGCCTGAAATGATGATCAGCAGCAAACCTGGCAGGGTAAATACCATATCGGCTAACATGACATTCTTAACCGTGTTATGGATTTCTGCCGGATCCCCTTTCAGATCAGCTCTTACTTTCCAGAATGCCGCCGTAATGATATTGCCGAGGAATAACACACATCCGGCGATGTGCAGAAATAACCACAATGTCATAAGCCATCCTTCCCCTCTTCCCGGTGCCCGGGCCGAAGAATATCGATGATGAAATCCGCATATTCTTTCGTGCCGAATATATGACTATTTACGCCAATTAGTCCCCGCATCCGCAGTCCGAACGACAACAGCTCAAACAGTTCTGCCGTCCGTTCCGCATCGATGGTTTCCGGTATGACCCCCGCTTCCTGGCCTGTAACAATCCATTTCTTTGAAGTCGCTGTAGCTTCTCTATAGAAGCCAGCCACAATGTCGGCGATTTCGGGCTGATCGCTTTTGCCAATAAGGTACATTAAGATCAGGTTGCTCACATCGTCACGGCTTTCCAGTCTCGACATGCTGTTGGTAATGGTATTCATCGGTCCTTCAAACTGTTTAATGTCCCCTTGCTTGTTCACTTCACTCATGAACTGCTCGTTCTGCTCGGCAAGCTTAGCTCGTAATACGTGCACAAACAGCTCATCCTTACTTGAAACATAATGAAATATGGCCCCTTTGGACAAGCCCGAACGCTTCATGATGTCATTAAGGGTGGTTTGGCTGCAGCCTTGCTCCCTTATTAATTCTTCCGTGGCTTCAAGCAGTATTCGCTTGGTTTGCTCTCGTCTTTCTTCCTGCTTCATCTAATAATTCCTCCTTGATGATCATTGATTACCCCAGTGGTGGAAGCCATCCCGCCATGAGAACCGCTGCCAGGAACACGATTTGCAGAATCGTTCTCTGCCCGATTGGAGTGACCGGCTTGCCGCCGAGTGACAAATGGTGATTCGCCGCGTATACATTGGCAGGAAACATGGCTGCCAGCATCAAGGCGAGACCTGCAGATGCCAAAGCGGTGGTAGCCGGAATAAGGATGAGAATCGCGCCTGCAATCTCCAGCACCCCGGTGATGGTAACCATGAGCGCAGCTTTCGGTATTCCCGGCGGGATCATGGCAATCAGATCGGGTCTTCGTTTTCCCCAGTGGGCAGAAGCTGTTACCAGAAACAGGACCGCAACCGCAAACCTGAACGAAATGACCCAGTCATTCACATACTCCCAGCCTGCAAAACCCAGCGTCCGAAACAAAAGAAACGAAACCAACATGGCGACAAAGGGTATCATCAACTCCACCAACCTTCCGAATTTCGTAATCTCATTATATATACCGACCATCGGTTTGTAAATAAGAATTTCAAATCTATTCCTTTAAAGACTTCAGGCATGTTCAGTATCTTATTAAAAAAGAGAGCAAGCATGCGGCTGTGCTACAACCGGGCTTGCCCTCTTTTCTGCTTGATATTATAGGCCAGCTATGCTGCGTCTTTTTCTTCTACATACATTCTAAATAGCAGGATATACAGCGCCACACTGATTAATGCCGATAGCAAGATGATGCTGAATATACCCATAGGCGGCAGCCAAGTGGACAGAAATACCGTCATCGGAGCCAGAAATCTTCCGATCGTAAACTGTAAGCTGTCCGCTCCCATATACTGTCCTCTTGCATGCTCTGGAGCATAACGACTAATAAAGCTTTGCGTCACCGGGGAACGAGCCATTTCGCCGAAAGTGAAAATAATGGTTACAAAGAATAAGAACCAGATGTTCGTATTCAATCCGAGTGCAAAAGTACCTACTCCGGATAACAAGGAAGATAGTACGAATACATCACGCTCCTTCCAATTCCGAAGCCACTTGGTGACCGGGAGAATAAAGAGAACAAACAAGAGACCATTGAGCCCCAGGACCCACGCTAATATCTCCGTGCTCGATAGCATAAGGGAATGTCCGTTCCAGGAGAACAGCGCCTGGGATGGTACATAATCGATCACATATACCGCCAAATACAGATCCAGCTGCATGATGGCCACAAGGGCAAAAATCCCCGCCAGTATGTACACCAGGAACACTTTATCCCGAAAAATGATCCCATATCCCTTCCACTGTTCCTTGAATACTTGAAGAATCGACCCCGTTGCCTTTACACTTTTGGCAGGCCCCGGTAGGGTTTCATGAACGATGAAGTAAATCGCGATAAAATAAATCAGCAATACGAAAGAACAAGACCACAGAAGCTCTTGCCGATACTGAAAAAAGAAAATCGCACCGAGTGCCGGACCAAGCACGGCACCCAAGTTGTTCGCAGTCGTAAACGTTGCAAATACCTGCCGGCGTTCTTGAACCGGGACCAGATCGGCAACCATCGCGGAGCTGGCAGGTCTATAGATGGCTCCCCCGAATCCGATGCCGATAAAAGCGGCATAATCGATCCAGTGCGAAGGCGATAACGCGAACAGCGCAAACATGACTGTCTGCAGCGAGGCGCCAAGCAGCATGATGGGGCGGCGTCCCAGCCGATCAGCTAAAGCGCCGCCGAGCAAGCTGCCGATGATGCTGAATATCGGAGGAACCGTCATGAGGATTCCCGCGATATGATTGCCTAAAGCCGCTCCGAAATAAACCGTTATGAAGGGAAAGTACATCCAAAACAGCATATTGAACAGCGCTTCGCCCAATAATCGAACCTTTAAATTGTTATCCCATAATCGTATTTGCACAAGACTCCCTCTCTCTATCCGAACAGCACAAGTTATAAACCTTACAATATAGCACGTTCCCCGGCCGGGGTATTACAAACTATAAAACATTTCCCTGGCAAAATATAGACTTATAATGAGCGCTAAGTTATACTAATAATATGAAAGCCGAATATCGACCGATTTAATTTAGATGCTCCACAAAACGAACATTTGTTCTAAATAAAAAAGACGCTCCCTCGGGAGCGTCTTTTTTCGGTGCATGGATATATTGATGTATCCTTCCGTTGGATCAGCATGATATAGACTATACTCATCAGGTTGGAAGCCTGGATGCAGTCTGCTTTCCCTACCGGGGGCTTAATCAGCCAGCTTCTTCAATTCATGCAAATGATCGAAGATCATCTGGCAAACCTCAGAGACCCGGTCCCGATCCTTATACGTTAACCAAGCCAATTCTTCGATCTCTGAAGCCGGGCTTAGCTCTCCCTCATACTCCGCTGTGTAACAGGACATCGTTACTCGAACACCCTCCGATTTGCCGTGAGCGCCAGCCCGGAAGCTGCCTGCATTCGCCGCGGTCTCCGGTTTGATACGAACGGACAGCTCCTCTTTGATTTCCCGCACCAGCGTATCGATATCGGATTCTCCCGGTTCCCGTTTTCCTCCCGGCAGATAGTACGTATCCTTTCCTTTGGAACGAGCGCCCAATATGCGTCCGTCCACGATGTGGATCCAAGCGATTTTGTCAATCTCCGTTATCATACGGATTCCTCCCCTCATGTTATAAACTCCATGCTAAGCCGTCTCTTGTTGTTCCCGTTTTCCGCCTAATTTAAATACCAGTATCCCCCCGACAATGACAAGAACACCGATCAGCTGGTTCATTGTAAACGGAACCTTCTCTAACCCTAACCATCCCAAGGAGTCCCACAACAGTGCGAAACCGAGCTGCGAGGTCATGACAATCGAAATGGCGAATGTGGCACCCAGCAGCTTTGTCGCCTGCACCAGGCAAATCACCACGCCGACCCCAATCAACCCGCTAATCCAGTACCAAGGCTCCATGTTTCGAAGGGCGGCGAACGTCCCCTTGCCTTCTACAGCAAGACTCATGCCGAACGAAGCCACAAAGCCCATGCCTAACACCAACGTTGTTGTAGACCAGGAGCCTGTCTTCTCATTCACTCTATTATTGAAAATGTTCTGCAAACTAACCAATGAACCCGCGATTAGTGCCAATACCAATCCTGCTAACATGTTCCATCTCCTTACTTCATGTTTCATCATCACCGTGTGTTATTCTTCGTAAATATTGCCTCCCGCTACATTCGTTAACGCATCCCGGTCTTTAATCAGAATGTACCCCTTGTGACGCTCAATCAGCCCTTCCTGACTGAATTTCAAGATCACTCGGTTTAAATGCCGATAACTGGTTCCAAGTAAATTCGCGATATCGGTCAGGTTGAACGCGGCCGGGTTATTGGTAGCGAACATATCCGACTCCCCCTCCGAAACGGACAATAAATAGCTCGCCAGTCGTACCTCCACCGGATGCAGCAAATTGAAACTCATGAAATTGGATTTAATATAAAATTTTCGCGTAATGATCCGCAGCAAAAATTGAAGCAGCGGCGGATGCTCCTGTCCATATTTGCGAAGCCAGCGATAATGCACGCCGATCATATAGACAGGTGATACGGCCTGTACCGTATTGATCAACGGATTTCCTTGAATGTATTCAATATCTCCGATCACCTCAAGCGGTGTTTTGAAAGATAGCACAAGCGCTTTACCTTCCGCAGAGGTCGTGAAGATTTTAATCTTCCCTTGAACCAGGATGTACAGCATCTCGGCCGGTTCGCCTTGCGTGCAGACGATGTCGCCCTGATCGTAGTGATATAACACCATATAAGGCATTAAATTATCGTGAAATACGGACTGGATCTGGTTGCTCAGCAAAAAATGCTGCATGAGCTCCGCATTATGAATTTCCTTCACGTCCCTCTCTCCTTTCCTGAGCACTCCATCTAATGAACCGCTTGCTTTCACATTATAATTTGATAATCACGACACCAGCGATCATCATCCCAATCCCGATGAATTGAGGCAAGCTCATTCTCTTTTTCACCACGCCGAACCATCCGTTGCTATCAATCAGGAACGTTAAGAATAACTGGGCGATCAATAACGCGGATATCGTTAATGTGACACCGATATTCTGAATCGCGGTCACCTCACTGTATATAATGGGTGCCCCCAAGGCACCACCGATCAGATACAGCGGCTTCACTTGTCCAAATCCTTGTCTGCTTCCGTCGCGAACGAATAGCAGAATAATGAAGGCCATAATAAATCCGGTCAACTGCGTAACCGCGGCAGCTTGCCAGGTGCCCATATCCTGACTAATCCGGGCATTGGCCACACCTTGCAGCGTAATGCAGGCACCGCCAATGAATGCAAATAAGATTCCTCTCACGATACATACTCCTTCTTCTATAGGTCTGTATACTATTAAAAGTTAATTCCCCAAACTCAGGAAAGGACATATGTCCTGAAATGACGGAAATTCCAAATAAAGCGATGTCCATAGACACGAATTTCATTATATACTATCGGTTGGCTTTGCATATAACATACAAAAAGCTGCCGGAATTTCCTTGGCAGCTTAAGATGCATTATAGCATCGGGGGGTTATGATTTTAACCCATTCCCTCGGTATAAAACAGTTTAAACCAAGATTGCATCTAGGACTCTATGATCATTTTGTTTTAAAATATAACTAGATGTCACTCATTGACGTAACACCGACTTGGAAGGAGCTCCTCTAACGTTATGCTAGACAAACAAGAACAAGTCCCCGATGAACAGGGCGGATTACAATTACAAGCGGATTGCGAACGCTGCTTTGGATTATGCTGCGTCGCTTTACCCTTCGCCGCCTCCACGGATTTTGCCATGGATAAAGGCGGCGGAACCCCTTGTCACCATCTGCAATCCGACTTCCGCTGCGGTGTGCACAGCAGCTTGAGACAGCGAGGTATGAGAGGCTGCACCGTATACGACTGCTTTGGAGCAGGTCAAATGGTTTCACAGGTCACCTATAACGGACGCGACTGGCGGCAGGCCCCTGGGACAGCAAAAGAAATGTTCGACGTATTCCCGATCATGCGACAGCTTCACGAGCTGTTATGGTATCTGAACGAAGCCCTGACTTTGCAACCGGCTCAAGACATTCATACCGATTTGAGATTGTCGCTGGAAGAGACGCGGCGGTTGACTCAGCTTCCTCCCGAATCCCTGTTACGGCTGGATGTGGCAGCTCATCGGGCAGAAGTGAATCAGCTGCTTCTTCGAACCAGTGAACTTGTGCGGGATGATGCGCGCAAGAAGCATAAAGGGCCGCCCGTGCGTCAAAAGATCGGAGGACGCGGTGCTGACCTAATGGGAGCAAAGCTTAAGGGAGCAGACCTGAGATACGCCAATCTGAGAGGCGCTTATCTCATTGCCGCAGACCTCAGAGAGGCCGATCTGCGTGCTGCCGATCTGATCGGTGCCGATTTCAGGGACGCGGACCTTAGGGGGGCCAATCTAGCAACCAGCCTCTTCCTTACTCAATTCCAGGTTAACGCAGCGAAAGGAGACGCCAGCACCAAGCTGCCCCCCTCCTTATCTCGACCGGGACATTGGACGCGTTAACGCTCAATATATAGGATAGAACAGATGATGATTTACTAAAAACATCAAAAAGCCGGCAGCTAACTTGCTCCCGGCTTTTTGGTATTAGCCAAATGCTTCATACTCAACGACTTTAAGCGCGTTTCTTCCATGAATCCTTCAAAGGAACGATACGGTTGAACACCAGCCTACGTTCGGTCGTATATTTGGAATCCACGCAGAAATAGCCGTGTCTGATGAATTGGTACGTTCTGTTCATCGTCGCCTCCATCATGGAAGGCTCCAATATGGCGTTTTCGACTCGAATCAACGATGCGGTGTTCATCAGATTCTCCCAGACGTTATCCGATTCTGATAACTCGGCTGATTCCTTCAGCAGCTTATCATACAAGTGAAGTTCCGCCTGAATCCCGTGCTTCGCAGACACCCAATGCAGCGTTGCTTTCACCTTCCGCTCATTAAATCCGCTCCCGCTCTTCGTTAGTGGATCATACGTGCAGTGGATCTCCATGATTTCCCCCGTTGCTGGGTCTTTCACGACATGTTCGCATTGGATGAAGTAGGCTCCTTTCAGGCGCACTTCCTTGCCAGGGGATAACCGATGAAATCCGGGAACGGGCTCCTCCATAAAATCCTCTTGTTCGATGTACAGCTCTCGTGAAAAAGGAACCTCCCGCTCACCCAATGTTTCGTCACTTTCATGATTCGGTATGGTCAGCATCTCGGTGTAATCTTCCGGAACATTCGTAATGATCACCTTCAGCGGCCTCATGACGGCCATCGCGTTATAACACCGTTCCTTCAAGTCTTGACGGATATAATGATCTAGCATGCCCGAGTCCACCAGGCTGTTGCCGCGAGACGCCCCGAGTTCCCCCAGGAAACGCCGGATGCCCTCAGGTGTCACGCCTCGCCGCCGTAATCCTTTTAACGTTGGCAGTCTAGGGTCATCCCATCCGTCGACAAAACCTCCCTCCACCAATTCCCTCAGGTATCGCTTGCTCGTTACGTATCCCGAGATATTCAACCTTCCGAATTCCCGCTGCTTCGGAGGCTCCGTCACTTCCAGTTCCGTAAGCACCCACTCGTATAACGGGCGATGATCTTTAAACTCGGCTGAGCATAACGAATGGGTAATTCCTTCGATCCAGTCCTGGATCGGATGGGCAAAATCGTACATCGGATATACACACCACGTTGTTCCCGTACGGTAATGCTCCGCATGAATGATACGATACAGGACTGGATCTCTCAGGTTCATGTTAGGGGAAGACATATCGATTTTGGCTCGGAGTACTTTTTCCGATGGTTGAAATGCCCCTGCGATCATTTGCTCAAATAACGCCAAATTCTCCTCAATGCTGCGCTCCCGAAAAGGGCTATTGATGCCAGCTTCTGTCAGCGTCCCCCGGTATTCCGTCATTTGTTCAGGCGTGAGATCACAGACGTAAGCCTTCCCTTTAGCTATGAGTTTCTTGGCCGCTTCAGCGATTTGATGCGCATAATCCGACCCGAAATAAACGTCCGGCTTAAGTCCAAGCCACTGGATATCCTCCTGAATCGCATGCACGTATTTGATATCTTCCTTCAGTGGATTCGTATCGTCGAACCGAAGATTGAAAGTCCCATGGAACCGGCTGGCGATGGAATGATTGATGTAAATCGCATAGGCGCTGCCGATATGCAGATAACCGTTGGGCTCCGGCGGAAATCGCATAGCCACTGGCCTGTGGTACACGCTGTTGTCTACATCCTCTTTGATCATCTTGGTCAAAAAATCCACCGTTTCTTCTGCCTTGTTTTTGTTCTCGCTCATACCTGACTCCTCCTTACGTTGATTTTTTCTGCCGTAACTCCGTAAAAAACAAAAAAATCCCGTCTCCAAGACATAAGTCTTGGGGACGAGATTGGTTTCGCGGTGCCACCCCTATTCGCCGATATCTCTCGATACCAGCCTTATCAGGTACGGCCATCACGCGATCGCTTATACCCTAGCTCTGTAACAGGAGCTCCTGTCGCACCATCCCTTATCCATAAGTTCCGATGCGCCGCTCAGAGACTTGGTTCAATGAATGGCTTCCAACTCCTTTTCAGCTTACCGGAGCTCTCTGTGGGGATTCCTGCTCATCTACTCTTCTCTTCATGGCGTTTACAAATTTGATCCATAGTATCATCTAAATATAAAAAAGTAAACCATGGAACCTCACTAAAATGAAACGCCTGAATATGCGTTCCGTCAGCTTAGATCGGCAGCAGCTTCACGGTAGCCTGTTTGCCGCTGACCTGAATGCCCGTCTCCTTCTTGCCTACCTCAGCCAGATCTTGAACGAGTCGCTCAAGCAGCTTGCGAGCGGCTTCGCCCTCCTTGCCCTGAATACGAATAACGGGCTGGACAGCTTTGCCCGCTTCCAGCAGCTTATGCATTTGCGACAGCTTGGTGTCATAATCATGCTCTTCAATATGTACAGACAAGCGGAATTCCTTTACTTTCACCGGACTTGATGAAGCTGTCTGGCCCTTCTTCTCTATCACGGCCTCCTGCTTCGCCTGCCCCCGGCTGACGAGCTTGCAGGGCGGGGGACTGCTGAATAGCGAGGTACACACCAAATCGGCTTTGTGACTTTTCGCCAGCGCAAGCGCCTCATCCCTGGAGACGACTCCCAGATCTTCGCCGTTTAGGCCGGTCAGCTCTACTTCGCGAGCTTTTATCTTTTCATTCATAATTAACATGGTGGATAGATCCTCCTGTCGAGAGTATATATTCGTTTATTTTATTGCTCTTCCTCTACGTTCACATCTTTGTGCATGAACCGAACAATATGCGTTCGATATTCCTGCTCTTCCGTGATTTCCAGGCAGTTAAGCTGTTTACCGTACACGCACGCTCCATCGATACCGATTTTGTCCCCTTCTTCACAGAACCAAATCCCCTCCGAATCATGCAAGTTCATGGCCGGCGTATGCCCGAACACCACGGTTTTGTTAAGGCCTGTTGGATAATTATAGAACGGATCGCGAATCCAGATGAAATCATGATGAGGCTGCAACTTCCAGTCATCAACACCCGGATTGATTCCTGCATGCACGAATATGTGAGTGTCTGTTTCATAATAGAGAGCCAGCGTATCAAGAAAAGATAAATGATGCTCGAACTTTTTTTTAATATAGGCTTTACCTTCGTTATATCTGGCGCGTTCCATTTCACCCTCAAAAAAATCAGCGCCGCAGTAGCTTTCAATCGTATGTCGAGCTCCATTGCGAATCCAGCGTGAGTTCACTTCATCCGTATCAAGCAAAATGGCATCCAGCATCATCTGATCATGATTCCCCCGAAGAGTGATGGCACCTTCATCGCGCAATTCCATCACTTGCTCAATGACTTCCCTGCTTCTTAATCCGCGATCCACATAATCCCCGAGCAAGATCAGCTTGTCCTTATCAGGATTGTACTGCACGTCAGACAATAACTGATTGAATTCATCGTAGCAGCCATGAATGTCGCTAATCGCTAATATTCGAATCGTAGTCCCCTCCATTCCGAGCAACTTTGCTATTTAGGTATAATAGCATATTCTCCTTCATACCAACATGCAATTGAATTCGGAGCTACGCCTTGTGAGGAACCAAACTTCCTTTCTCTTGGCAAACCTCTGCTTTTGGTAAAAAAAAACACTCGTGTACAGTCCTAATTCATCCGCCTCCATAAAGAATCGAGCTAAAAAGCCATGCGTTCTGCCATAGGAAATGGTTGGACGCACAGCTTTTCTAATATAGCCTATTTTGAATAATCCAGATTATTTCTGTCGATAAAGTAAATCTCCCCATATTTATTATAAGAGACATGGATATTGAACTGACCCTCTTTACTGAACGTCGCTGTTCCAGGCACTTTCTTATGCATCGTCAAAGTATATTCGCCTAAGTCCACTTGAAACAATTCCGAAGCAATAGGAGCCGCTGTCTTGGTTAATTGTTCTGGCGTCATGCTAATGACTTTTTGCTCCTTCTCCACAGCCGTCTCCGAAATCGCAATTTGGCTAATCTCATACGATTCAGGGTGGTAATTCACGTGACTGCCGTCCTTGTACTGCAGATTGATATATCCCTCTTCGCCCGCGATCAGGCGGTGGGCAGCGATTAATTGATCTCCAGCCTGTTCCCGAAGGGTAGACAAGGCTGCTTGTCCCCGTTGATTCTGTTCTTCCGTCACATGGTCGGGATTCATCTCAAAGAATACCTGGCTAATCTCATCATTCGAAAATAATACTTCTGCAGGGCCGTCAACGAATCTGGTTTGAACCTCGTAGGAATAATCTAGTTCCGGATCAAATTCAATCACGCGATGAGCCATAAAGTCCGTTAGCCCTTCATATCCTTCATCCTTCAACGCCTGTTTGGCGAGGCCCAACATAGTTGAATCCACACTGTCCAGCGGCAAATCAATACCAAGTTTAACTCGTTCCAGCTTGCCTGTCTTCTCATTCACCCAAATATAGGTGTGCCCTGTACCATCACCGATGAATTCAAGGAACCACTGCTGGCTCTCAGGAACCGCACTCATTTCCTTCAGCGGGAGAGCCTTACCAAGATCATGCATCACATCGTAGATGGTCTGCTCAACCTCACCACGAATGGAAGAGTTAAGATCGGCAAGAATAGGAGCATTCTTTTTTTCCATCGCAGCTAGTTCTTTGACCAATGTTGGATTCATATGATCTGCTTTTGCATTGGTCAGTGATACAGTAGTCAGCAATATCATAGTTAATAATCCGACTACGGACCATTTATACGAATTTTTCTTAAACCTCGTTATCATTCTAATTCTCCTCTTAAGTTGTGATGAACCCATCGAAAAATTAGCGGATGCCAGCAGGCGTTGTGATCTTGATGATTTTTTTTCCAGCATCTTGACGATGGTATATCCGTACTCTCTTATTTCATCAGCACGGATATGTGAAATGGTAATAGCATCGCAGGAGATTTCCTGATCCTCCCGCATTTTTCGATAGGCCACCCATAGAATCGGATTAAACCAGTGTAGGAGCAGTTGAACGGTCATAATCCAATTGACAAGTATATCTCTCCGCTTGTAATGCACCAGCTCATGGAGGAATATGTAGCTCAGTTCCTTATCGCTGAAACCGTCCATTCCCGCATTGGGAAGCAGAATTCGGGGACGAAAGAATCCATACAGGGTAGGCCCTTTAACAGCATTAGTAACAAGCAACGGCAGACTGCGTTTCATACCAAGCTTCACTTTGCAATCCTCGAGCACGTGAACCCATTGGGAACTAGGGACTAGAGCATCTGTGGAGTCGTTCACGATACTTCGGTTAAACTTTCGGTTAACTTTGATCATATAGAAGGCAAATGTGATGACCCCCATTAACCAGATACCAAATATTATCAAATATTTCCATGGTATTGGGGGCCTTTCATCACTTGTCACATTGGATGGAGCCACTGTTTCCGACTCCAGGTTTCCAGATGCTAACGTCTCCTCCGCGGGTATTACTGGTCTAGTATTTTCAAGATAATCAGCTGTAATAATGATCCTGGTGCTCTGATGATCTGTAAATGAGAACACATTATACAGACTGAATTGACTCTCCGGTGCCCATGGCAACAGTAGTCTTATGATCAGAACCATCCACATTAGGTATTGCCACCGAAGGGGAACACGATTCTTCAGAGTAAATCGTAACGCGAAGATGATAACAACCATTACAGATGCCATGAATGAGTTCAAGGTTAACCAACCGATGAAGGAAGATACAAAATCGGAAACGAAATTCATGACTTCCCTTTCCGCTCATCCAGCATTTTTTTCAGTTCCTCAACCTCATCTTCAGTTAACTTCTCTTCCTTGAGGAAATTAACAAACATCGGTTTTAGGGCCCCGCCGTAAAGCCGCTGCAAGAATGAACTGCTTTCTGCTTTAATACACTCCTCTTCACTAACTAAGGGGAAATATGAATAGGTCTTCCCTTCTTGGTGAAATCCAATCGCTTCCTTCTTAAGCAGCCTGCTTATCAAAGATTTGATGGTTGCAGGCTTCCAATCCGAATTACGGCTTAATACTGCAATGACATCATTCGCTGTTGTCGGAGATTGGTTCCAGATCACCTTCATCACTTCCCATTCAGCTTCAGAAATCCGCGGAATTTTCTTCATCATTCATATCCTCCTACTTCAAATTACGCATGTAATCAATTGATGTTTATTAGATTACAGTTGTAATCGTTATTTGTCAAATCATTTTCGTCACTACCGCAAGATTAATTTTCCTCCTACGCAAAAAACCCGCACGACATGCGGGTTTTAAGATGAATGGGAGGGAATCTGATTTCATATAAAACTATATTTAGCCAACACGTCTCCCCAGGGGGCATACCCGGCTTCTTTAAATCCAATTTCGGAATATAGCCTTTTTGCACGCTCATTCTCGGGTTTGTAACATAGCATAACATCGTCCGTTGTATCCGGCGAGGTCCGAATCTCCTCGAGAACCAAACGAATCGCGGGTTTGGCATAATGCAGTCCCTGAAACTTACCATCGATCATAAACCGGTATATCCAGTAGTTATCATCGTGTGGGTGCAGACCATACATTACAAATCCGATCATCTCTTCATCATGGTAGATCGCACGCGTTTCGAAGCCCTCCATGAATTGAGCTTCCGCTATTGAATATAGATTGGGGGCAATCCACTTCTCCTGTTCAGGTCTCGGTTTAAGACGAATGCAATCCTCCCAATTGTCCTTATCTATGGCATGAAGTGTTATCAAATGCAAGACTCCTTCATATATGGTGTATGCCTTTATCCTAATCCAATGCCGACCATTTTTCACGGTATTAAATATGTAAATTCAAATATGACGCTGCACGTTGCCAGATAGAGAACAAGATAATGAATGATTATAAGCATTTATTACATATTCCGAATATCTCTTAATGGATAAACTAGAAGTAACTTTATTTTTCATGGAGGCGATTCTTTATGCGGCAATTCAACTATAACAACCAACGGAAAGGACAACTAACAATGAAACGAATGAGGGTTATTATATATGAAGAAAATATTGAATATTGGGGTTTTGGCCCATGTTGATGCCGGTAAAACCACACTAACGGAGCAAATCCTGTTTAGATCCGGAATTATTGATCAAGCGGGTTCCGTTGACCAAGGCAATACCATCACGGATTCGCTGGACATTGAACGGAGACGAGGCATCACGATAAAATCCGCTGCGGTATCGTTCATGCTGGGCGATCTAAAAATCAACTTGATTGATACGCCGGGACATGCCGATTTCATCTCGGAGGTCGAGCATTCACTAAGTGTGCTGGATGGCGTCATTCTGGTCATTTCCGCGGTTGAGGGCGTACAGGCCCAGACGCGGGTGCTCATGCAAACACTGAAAGAACAAGGAATTCCCACCCTTCTATTCATGAACAAGATCGATCGAATGGGCGCGAATTACGAGAAAGTCACTACCATGATACGTAATCTGCTGGATGAACATATTTGCGAGATGAGCTCTGTAACTCAGGAAGGCAGTACAGCCGTTCGGGTGGATGTGGCCGATCCCCATAACGCCGGGTGGGTCGAAATGTTGGCACTGACCAATGACGATCTACTGAACGACTATGCTCAGGATATTCCCATATCTCGCGAACGGCTGCAGGAAGAATTACACAGGCAAACCCAGCAAGGTAAAGTATACCCCCTTTTTGCAGGATCAGCAGCCAAAGGGATCAGCATCGAGCCGCTGCTTCATGCGCTTGGTGAATGTTTCCCCGTTAATGACGCCTCGGAGCTTCAGCATGAATCGTTATCCGGCTTGGTGTTCAAAGTAATCAAACTTCCGAATGGGGAACGTAACGTCTACCTCCGGCTGTTCGCCGGCAGTATCCAGGCGCGAGACGAGATTACGGTGATCACGCAGAACGGAAACACCACCATGTTCAAGGTAAAACACCTACATGCTCTCGATCATGGCAAATCCAGTTCGGTGAATCAGATCGATGCCGGAGACATTGCGATTCTCATTACCGATGAACTCAAGGTGGGCGACGTCATCGGTGCTGTTTCCGACAGGATGAAGCGGGTTCACTTTCAGAAGCCGCCGATTCAAGTCCAAGTCTCAGCCAAGAATCCTGCGGAGGAGCATCAACTTCACACAGCCTTAAGCGATCTTACTGAAGAGGATCCGTTCCTGCAATATATCCAGGATACAAATACCAAGGAACATATCATCCACGTATTCGGCAAAGTCCAGCAAGAAATTCTGCTGGAAACGATCCAGCAGCAATACGGCATCGAAGCTGTATTTTCAGCTCCGCGGGTCATTTGTATCGAGAAGCCTGTTGTGATGGGAGAGGCTGTTGAATATATGGGCGAGTGTCCTTTTTATGCAACTGTTGGCTTACGAGTCGAACCTGGCGAGAGAGGAACTGGACTTCACTATCGACTGGAAGTGGAGCTGGGCTCCCTCCCCTTATCCTTTCAGAAAGCGATTAAAGACACCGTGATTGAGGTGCTGCAGGAGGGGCTGTATGGCTGGTCCGTGACCGATGTGATCGTGACGCTGACGCATACCGGCTACGCAAGTCCGGTTTCGACGGCAAAGGATTTTCGCAGTCTGACCCCGCTCGTCCTCATGGCTGCGCTCAACAAAGCCGGAACGGAAGTATATGAGCCCATAAACGTGATCCAATTCATTCTGCCGGAAACCAGTTTGAGCAAAGCGTTATCCAGATTGGCGGCACTGGAAGGGACCTATCAGGAACCCACATTCCACAACCATGCCGTCCACATTCATGGTACCATCCCCGTGCGAACGACCGACTTGCTGAAAGCCGAAGTCCATTCTCTAACAAGCGGTGAGGGCATGCTCTCCGTAAAACCAGGAGGCTACGTGAAGGTGCAAGCCACCGTCCCTGAGAATAAACGGCGACAAGTCAACCCGCTAAACCGCGGTGAATATATGCTTCATTTGAACAAGATCATGTAAGAACATATGTATCAATCCATAGCGGTGCCGAGAGATGATCTCGCCCGCTATTTTGATGTGCTTAAAATCCTAGCGTCACTCTATCTTTCTTAGTCTGGTGCAACTCTTTTTGCCCCTTGTCACTTATTAAGTGATAGGAAAAAACGTTGCTCTAGACCCACCCCTGCTCTGCTTGGTAATATAGTCAGGTACTATTTTTTGGGCGTGCGGAAGGAGTCGGCTAGATTTGGAACAACAACGTTATCATGATTTAAAATTGGGTGAAAAAGGTGCCATCATCAGTATCATTGCTTATATCTGTTTATCTGCAATTAAATTATGGATAGGGTACACCGCGAACTCCGAGGCCCTGCGGGCGGACGGATTAAATAATGCTACAGACATCGTGGCATCCATTGCTGTATTGATCGGACTGCGATTATCGCAAAAACCTGCGGACCGGGATCATCCATACGGTCACTGGAAAGCGGAAACGGTAGCCTCTTTGATCGCCTCTTTTATTATGATGGCTGTCGGGATCCAGGTCTTGTTCGGGGCCGTCTCTTCCATGTTTGAAGGAAACCATGAATCGCCTGATCTCATATCCGCATGGACCGGCATTGTCTGCGCCATTGTGATGTACTTGGTCTACCGCTATAACAAGCGCCTGGCCACCAAAGTAAACAGCCAAGCCGTAATGGCAGCGGCCAAGGACAATCTCTCGGATGCCTGGGTCAGCATCGGTACGGTCGTCGGTATCATCGGCGCTCAATTTCATCTGCCATGGCTCGATCCGCTTACCGCCGTATTGGTAGGCTTCCTGATATGTAAAACCGCTTGGGATATATTCCGGGATGCCTCTCATCATTTAACCGATGGATTCGATGAGAACATTGTCAAAGACTACAAAGAAACCGTAAAACAAGTGGTTGGCGTTAAGGGTGTCAAGGACATTCGGGCAAGGAATTACGGCAGCAACACGGTTGTCGACATCGTCATCCTGGTCAGGTCGAATCTGGATATCCGGGTCGCCCATGATATATCTGACCAGGTAGAGCATGAATTAAAAGAAACACACGGCGTTTATGACGTACATGTTCATATAGAACCGAGTTAAACCTTCAGAATTACCAAGTGTCATAACCAACGAAGAAGGTCCGGCCATATTCCTATTGGCCGGACCTTTCATCGTCTATTCTGTATTTTCGATTAACTTTAGCGACGTGTCGTAGACTTAGCCTCGCAGGGTTATCTGCTGCTCATGCTTCTCCGAATAAGCTTCTGTAGATCAAGAGGCCTACAGGTATGACTGCGTTAATGCTATGTTATCTGCAGTTTTATACTTCTTTGACTACACAGTAAGCAAGTCTTTAATTAACCAGTCGTTGTAGTTTCCATCCTTCGAAACAAACCATACATTTGTGTATTTAGTTGGCTTATATATCATGTGGATTTATCTCTAAGGAAGTTACTCATTCCAAATATAGGAGAAGCGACTTTAAGGCCGAAAGCCTGACTGGGTTTCCGGCAGTTAGTCAGCGCAGATATCTCTGTTGTCTTTAATTACAGGCAATAAATAATCAAGAATTACTTTTTGTCCCTTTTCCAGTGGTGTGCAATATCTATCATACGTGTAAATATCACACCAATAAAAGTTCTCATGATCAATTTTATACCCTGTTTTCTCTATCGCTTCAGAACAAATAAAATATGCAGAATCAATAATATCATTAAGATTATCAGCTTCGATCCATATTTTCGCAACGGTTCCAGCGGATATATTCTCTGCATACATTTTTTCTGGAACAGATGCATCAAGCTCTACAAATTTACCTATGATGTATTGGAAATTATCTTCACCAACAAAATTACTCATATGTCCGAGTCCAATATAATTATCAATATCTTTGCAAATCCATTTCTCGATTTCAGAAAATCTGTCAAATAAGTTTTCGTTAAATGCTACGCCCCAGCATTCTTCCCCAGCTTTTTGAAATGAAGTCATTTTCATCATTCCTACAATTTTTCGAGGGCTATATTCTACATACTCTATTTTTTTTAGTTCTGCCATAATTCGTTTTCCTCCAACTATTCTTATGTTTGTAAAGGAGGCTCGAGGATATTCAATTAGCTTTACTCCGACCTTTCTTATACCAGATGGTGAAACCTTATGGTGCTGGTTGAATGCTCTTGTAAATGAGGCATGGGAATTAAACCCGTACTTCATAGCAATGTCAATAATTTTATCACTGCTATTTTTAATATCGTAGCCCGCTAAAGTCAATCGCCGTCGCCTTAAATATTCAGCTATTGTTATTCCTGTAATATATACAAAAATGCGTTGAAATAAGGGAGATGGACAGCATGCAATACTAGAAATGACACTATAATCGACTTCATCAGAGCTAGGAATTATGTTCTCCAGATATTCCACAACACCCTCAAATGCTTTAAAGTTATCCATTGGCCACCTCCTTCAATTTTAATTATAAGAATTTTTAGCTATATAACTTTACAAAAAATGAACGAATTATGTTAAGAAATAATCATGCACATCTTTAATTGTTGTCAGTAGATCTGATTCAATTACTTCAATCAAACTTGAATTCACTTCAACGTCTCTCAATACATTTGTATAACTTATGTCTAGTTCAACCATATTGAAGTAGTAAATTCCCTTTACTATGAACTTATGATGTAAAATTCAACTTATCTAGGAAAATTGCATCTCGACCTGAGATTATACTGGACTGTCAACAGTAAATCAGACAATCTTTTTAAGGGCTGTAGCTTTGTACTGAACTGGCGTCATGTATCCTAATGTGCCATGAATGCGATGCTTGTTGAACCAGTTCACATAATCATATAATTCAAGCTTTAGATGGCGAAGACTCTGGA
>NZ_JAGGRD010000020.1:0-84299 GCF_018613005.1 Paenibacillus sp. ISL-20 | reverse complement strand
TTTGTCCGAAGCTTCTTCAAGCTTCGCAAGTGCCTCATCAACTTCTTGCTGAGTGGCATCCGGTTTGTTCAGCACCGCTTGAGCTGCCGTAAGCTCCTCTTGCATCACTTGCCAGCTCTCCGAAGTGTATTCTTTCTCGGTGAGTGCTTGCGCTTCGGTTACTTTTGTTTCGAGTTTCGACTTATCTACTGGTGTCACTCGAACCAATTTGTCCAAAGCTTCTTCAAGCTTCGCAAGTGCCTCATCAACTTCTTGCTGAGTGGCATCCGGTTTGTTCAGCACCGCTTGAGCTGCCGTAAGCTCCTCTTGCATCACTTGCCAGCTCTCCGAAGTGTATTCTTTCTCGTTGTGAGCTTGGGCTTCTGAGACTTTCGCTTCAAGGACGGTTTTGTCGACCGGAGCGTTTACCTTTACAACCCTTTTCACCACTTCCGATGTCTTGCCGTCTTTTGTCGCTGTCGCTTCTACAGTGTAATCGCCATTCGGTAAATCTTGCTTCGGCGTTACACTCCAGTTGCCGTTCTCGTCCGCTAAAGTTGTCAATGTTACTCCATCAGTTACTTTGACCGTCACTGTTGATCCTGGTGTTGCTGTACCTGCAAACTTCGGTTTGCTCGTGTTCACTGTGCTCTCCGGCTCAGTCAAAGTTACGGTTGGAAGTGGGTGAATCTCATTGGCTGTCAATGTAATTAGCTTGAAGCCAACAATTTTCCCGCTTGGGTCAATCTCATAGACACCAACATATTTATTCGTGTCTACATCCACACCCGCAATGTTAGCTCCCGGAACATAGTCTTCGGCTCCCACTGGAACATCCTCTCCCCGAAGTGGAAATGAGAGCAATTGATCCGAAACAAAGACTTTGAAAGAATTCCCATTCGCCGGCTCGCCTGTTATTTTGGTCGTACCTGCTTCAGTTCCCTTTGCTGCTGTAACTGCCAGCACATCGGCAGGCGTGATGGGGCCGTCCCAAAATTTGATGGAATACACTTTGCCACCTGTCGTTTTCTCGTCTCCTCCGGAAGCATAATCATCATGGAAGAAACCGAAACGAATCTTCTCATCAACCACATCAGGTATTGCATCTCCCGTAGGATCAGAAACTTCAAGTTCTTTATAAAACTCTCCGTCGACGATCATGTAAGCTTTAAATGTATTCGTGCTGGCATCTCTCGTCGCAAAAATGTCCACAATTTGCCCTACTCCAACTGGTGTGCTTCCAGAAGGACCAATATTATAAAACTTCAACTTCTTGTTGCCATCAAAATAAAACCCTTGATCAGCCGTCTTATTCTTATAATCAATAATTTTCGTCCATCTGCTATTAAACGAATCGTAAGAAAAACGCACACCTATAGAATAGCTTTTACTAATCTCTTTCCCAGCGACTGGATCTATGTCGAGAGTAAAACCTCCACCCCTTTGGGCGGTAGTGGTCCATCTCCAATAATTCCCTGCGCTATCGTTATCATATTGAGTGGAATCATTGCCATACGTTTTCCCACCATATGTACCGGAGACTTTTTTTAATACAGAACTACCCTTTTTATCCAGCGGCAACCCACTGTCTGGATTCCCCGGTTCGGGATCCTTAAATTCATAATCCACGATAAGATTAGCTATAGATTCCGCTTTCACTACCTGTGGTGCGAACACACCAGGAAAAGCCCCTGCTATAATAACGAACGAGAGCAAAATCATAAGCTGTTTCTTCCAATAATACTTGCTGCTTCGTTTAGACACGCTTCTTATCCTCCTATTCGTTTCGTACCACCTGACCTTTGTAGAACCAGTTGGAGATCATATGGACAGGTTTCATTGTGCAGAAATCCACCCGCCGGTTTCTTACATTTGCAGGAGTATTCGAATTCTTGCATACACATATCGGGTGTCTTGTCCTATGGCTCAACCGTTTTGTTCCTGAACGTAATGTTCCGGCAATGCATCTCAATTAACGGTTTGCTCAGGCTAGGTTTACGCATACCCTCCTCTCTCCATGAAACATATAATTTCAACGAAAATGACATCATACAACTAATTTCAACACCCTAATACATCAGATTAGCAGCCCTATCTATACAAAAACTATACATGCTGGACTGGGGCCTTGATGGCGGTTTTATGACGGGCCCCGACGATATGGACAATCAAAAAAAGAGCGTTCCCCACTTAAGGGAAACGCTCTTTCCAGTCATCCAAATTATTTCAGGCCCAGCACTTCAAAATCATAAATCCGCGTTGCCGTATCCCCGCCTTGTGTCGCCTTCTCTACTTGAAGACGCACGTACTGTGCGGAGGTAAGTTCGATGGCATGGTTGCTGACCGCTTTCGTATTGTCTTTGACCGATACCGCATCCTTCCATTCCTTGCCGTCCGAGCTTACCTGAATGGAGAATGCCCGCGTATTGAACGCGGCCGGCTCGCCTCCGGCTTCCGCATGCTTGATCACAAATTCGCTGATCTTATGCTCGGCTCCCAAGTCCACCGTCATCGAATGAGGCCCGTCTCCGACAGCACACCATTTGGTAGCCGTATTACCGTCCACCGCAAATTGAGGTGCTTCCTTCTCATTCACGAAGCTGGATGCTGACGTTTTCTTGCCAAGGGCAAGGTTACCAACGCCATTCTCCGCTTCCCGTGTAACCGTAATGAGCTTCTTCCGTACCAAGTCCTCGCCAACGCTATTTTTAGCGGTCAGCGTCACTTCGTACGTACCTTCCTCCGGATATGTCACTTTAGGATTCTGCTCCGTGCTGGACGCTGGCTGTCCACCCGGGAAGCTCCAGCTCCAGGACTCCGTCACTTCCGAGGAAAGATCCGTGAATTGTACCGTTTCTCCCGGTGCGATCAGTGTTTTATCCGCCTCGAAGGCTGCAACCGGCTTCGGATATTCCGGCCAGTCAAAGCTTATCGACGATGCTTTTCCTTGTTCGTAATGACGGTTTACCGGAATCACGACCATTTTGGTTGACTGCTCTTTCAGCTTCCGCTTCATTTCCGGCACGTAATACACGGTATTCCCCGTCATGCCCATCAACTCGTACTTGCCGTCCGGATGAACACGGTATACCTGGTAGTACATCACGTCCTCAGCCTGTTTCGGTGCCTTCCAAGACAACCGCGCATCCCCATATATTCCGTCGCGGAAGTCGTTCTCGATCACCAGAAGATCGGTCACCTGGTGCGGTTTCTTCGCCTTATCATTCACCTGGGCAACGGCCAGTTTGCCGATATTGGCCCGATAATCCGCTATGTCCGCGGCAGATTCGAATTGAAGCGAGATTCCCACGATCGTGCGGTCTTTATACTTGTTCAGCTTGACGCTTCCCTGCTTCCAATCCTGATCCGCGCCCGTGGCGGTCCACTTGCCAGGCTCGAAAAATTCATACTTATCCGGCGCATCGGAGAATGCCAATCCGATCTTCACCTTGGCGTCCTTCGCATTGTCCGCATAGACGAGTGATACTTCCGTCGTCGCTTCAACCGGGATATTTGCCTTATACAGCTTGACATGGGTGGAGGAGCCTTTGCTTACGGCACCCGTCACCTGAAGCGAGCTGCCTCCGTAGTAAGATTTGCTGAAATCAAATCCAGGCTTGAGGGCCTCGCCTGTGCCGCTTAGCTCGGTGATCCAGCGCCAGGTCGGCAAAATATCCTGCAGGCTCCGATTGCTCCAGTCGCGGTTTCGCATCACTTTGCCGTCCACCGCAAACAAATGGCCGTTACCCGTATTGAAATGGGTGACAAATTCGGAGTCAGTGAGCACGGTTTGGGCAACCACATCATTCGCAATCCCTCTCCAGGCAAGCGGATCGGTCCCTTCAGGCTGCGAGGTCTTGGCCGGATTCATTCCAGGTCCCACCCAGAAAACCTGTTCCTTTTTCATATACTCCTCATGGGTTTCAGAGCTGTTGAACGCCCAATCGGGACGGTAAATGCCGAGGGAGGTCGTTGCTTTCTTGCCGTCCGGGAACACAACTGGCCAATTGAACTTGCCTTCGTAGCCGTTCGCCTCGACATCGATGCCAGCGTAAAGATCATACGGGCTGCGGCCAAGCTCCGCCGCTTTGGCCGGGGAATTTAAGAACGGCGTGATGTAATCGTATTTGCCGTTCTTCTCATCCTTGTACTGCCAGCGGAAATCGATAAACATATTGTCGGAAATCCGCTGATTTCCCGCCTGGAAGAACATCTCGTTCTTATCCGTCAAGGCTCCCTGCCACTTCACCGGTCCCTCCTTGATCATGGAATCGTACCAGATCACTTCCATGCCTGGCGCTTTTTTCTGCTGAAGGTACGTTAAAAACTCAGCCATCTTGGCGGCATCCTCAGGCGTTCCGCCCTGAGTTTCCTGATTGATAAACCAGCCGTCAAATCCGTAATACGTAGCAACCTCAATCAGTCTGTCTGCCACCGGGAAGGATCCGTCCTCCCGCTGCTTAAACAGATCATGCAGCCATTGGATCTTGCCTCCATGCTCGGTTTGCGGTAAGAAAACGGTTCCAAAAACAGGTACGCCATTCTTGTGAGCCGCATCGATCACATCGGCGCTTGGCGGAACGATCAATCCTTCGCCTGCCGAGCCGCCCCACATCACCAGCTTGTCGATATACTGCCAATTACTGAATGTATAGGTATGGAACTTCTCCGAGCCTTGGGAAGGAGCTCCGCTTGTGCTTGGATACATGGAAGCAATCGATAAAACCTTCACTTCCTCCTTGGCATTGCGGTTTACCTTATTGCCCTGGATACGCTGATCCTCCAGCTTAACCATTCCCCGGTTAAAAAGCGCATCCTTATCCGTGGACGGCGACCACTCCAGCAGCGTGTTCGGATACCAATATGACGAGTGAGGCTGTGCTGCTTCGGCTTCTCCAGCAAAACCCGTCAGGGACGCAGCCAGCACCGCCGTGCTCATCCATACGGTCATTCTGCGCTTCCACTGGGCTTTCGTTAAATAATCCGGTTTGATTCGTTTCAATGGAACAACCTCCTATATGTTTATAATTTCAAGGAATGACAGAGAGAAACGGCCGTTAATCAGCCGTTTCTACCCTTCATACACTTTTTACGAATTACTTGTTTTGAGCCTTCCACTCATCAAACTGCTTTTGAGCTTCAACGATAACTTTGTCAATGCCAGCATCCTGGAACTTTTGTTTTGCTTTTGGCAGGTATTCGTCAGGATCGATGGAGCCGGTATACAATGCAGGAATAAATTCCTTCGCTACGTTCGTGATGGCCGCAACCTCCGTTTTCACCGGAGCCGTGTCAAAGTTAAAGCCGAACGTAGGAGCTACCACAGCGGAGCTGTTAAATTTCTCGAATGCTTCCCACTTGTCCTTAGGCTCGCCCTCATGAAGGTAAGTTAAGAACATATTGCCGAGCGCAAATCCAGGCATGGCATAGCTCTCTTGCATAGCAGGCATATCCTCGATGTACGGCTCTTCAAGCTTCTTGTAGTGCGTTCCTTCCAAACCGTATTGAATCATATTCCGGAGTTTCACATCTGTGTTAAGCAGGTTCAAGAACATCATCGCCCGCTCCGGATTTTTGGAGTAAGAAGAAATCGCCATCATTGAGCCTGCTGCGGAGCTGGTGTAAATGACAGGGTCATGCATCGGTCTTGTCACAATGTCATATTTTGCGTTTCTGGACCAGCCGAGCTCTGCGTATGGCTGGGTAATCTCGCGGTCCACGAGCCATTTGCCGGTTTTGATGTTATCAATGCCATCCAACGTCGCTACGTCCTCGCGCACATAACCCGCTTTATAGTATTTGCGCATCGTGGTCAGAGCCGATTTCAGTTCAGGTGAATCCAGCAAATTCTCAAATTTAAAGTCTTTGGTGTCAAGGTACATACCGATCGGAATTTCATCGCCAAGCGGGAAATCAACCGGCAAGTACGGCTTAAAGCCTTTCGGCACGGCAAGCGGTGTAATATCCGCAGGCTCGCTCTCTTTAATCGTTTTCAGAAGCGGCTCGAGATCCTCAAGCGTCGTTACATTGGAAATGTCCAGGTTGTACTTATCCAGATACTTCTTATTGAAGCGCCATACAAACTGTTGTGCCAATTCCTTGTTGGCCGGGATGCCATAGTTCACGCCGTTGACCTTCGTTCCTTCCAAGAAACGAGGATCCAGCGTTTCCTTAATGCCTTTTCCATATTGATCAAGCAGGTCATTCAGCGGTTTAAACGCGCCCTTCGCTGCATTTGGAAGATAATCGAACGCCCATGAGCTAGTGAAGGCAATGTCATAATTCTCGCCGGAGCTTGTAATAACCTGCATCCGCTGGCTGTAATCGCCCCAGTCGATCATACTGATCTCGATCGTTGCATTGATTTTTTCTGTCAAATATTTATTGATTTCCTCTTGAACCACGGGAAGATCCTTCTGGTTAGGCCCGATCATGTACATTTTTAGTTTGACCGGATCCAGCTTGGATACATCGACCGTGCCGTCGCTTTGAACGGCTGACCCTTCTTTCGAAGGTTCGCCAGGCTTAGCGCCTTCCTTACTGCCGCAAGCCGACAATACGACCGTCAGCAGAAGCACGAGAGCAAGGGACAGTATAGAGACCTTTTTCTTAAACATGTGTTTTTCCCCCTGTATCACTTAATGGTTAATGCTATATTGACACCGCTTACACACTTGAGACATCAAAGCCGGATTTCTCCGGCAGTGTGCGATGCGGGTACAACCTTATGAAATTATGCTTGAAATTATCCTTTGACCGAGCCTACGGTCAGGCCCTGGACAAAATATCGTTGGAAGAACGGATACGCCATCACAATCGGCAATGTCGCCAATACGACCATCGCCATCCTCACCGTCTCTGTCGGCAGGCCAGCTGCTGCATCGAATGAACCGATATTTTGCGCATTCTGCGTCAGAAAGTCCATGTTCTTCTCGATCTTCATGAGCATGAACTGCAGCGGAGGCGTTGCCTGCGGATTGTTATAATACAGCAAGGCGTTAAACCAGTCGTTCCAGTACCCTAAAGAGCTGAACAAACCAATTGTGGCAATCCCCGGTAGCGAGACCGGCATCACAATTCGGATAAAGGTCAGAAATTCGCCGGCGCCATCGATTTTGGCGGACTCAATAATTTCATCCGGAATCGTCGTTTGGAAAAAGGTCCTCATGACAATGATGGAGAACGCGCTCAAGGATAAAGGAAATATCAACGCCCAGATTGTGTTTTGCAGATGCAGAAACTGGGTCATCACGATATAACCAGGTACCATACCGCCTGAGAACAGCATGGTAAAGAATGCAAGGAAGCTGAAAAAGCCTCTGAATTCAAAGTTTCGACGGGACAATGCATAGGCATAAGTCGTAACCAGAGCCAGACTCACCAGCGTCCCCAGTACCGTGACCAGGAGCGTTAAGCTGAATGAGGATAGCAATTCGCCTCCCGTTTCGAAAATATATTCATACGCTGCCGTACTGAACTGACTCGGCAGCAGCCTGAAGCCTTCCAAGACCAGGGTCTGTTCATCCGTCAAGGAAATAATAATAACAAATAGAAACGGAAAGATACAGGAGAACGAGAAGATGCCGATCACGATATTGAAAATCGTATTCCACAAAGGGGAGATGGCGTTATAGTCTCTCTTCTTTGAACGCTTTGCCGGCTGACTGGCGGTTTGTGTTGATAGCTGCGGCATTATAGGTACACCTCCCTCGGATTAGAAGATCGCATGATCTTTTTCAATTTTACGAACGATATAGTTAGCGACCAGGATCAGAATCAATCCTACAAGCGATTGGTACAAGCCCGCCGCCGTACTCATTCCGATATCTCCCATATTGATGAGTCCACGGTAAACGAAGGTATCGATAACATTCGTGACCGGATACAAGGCGCCCGAATCCTTCGGAAGCTGATAGAACAATCCGAAATCGGAACGGAAGATGCCCCCGATTGCCAATATGGTCAGTATGATCATCAGCGGTTTCAACAGCGGAATCGTTATGTATCGTACCTGCTTCCACTTGGTGGCTCCGTCGATGACAGCCGCTTCATAATAAGACTTGTCGATCCCTGTAATAGCGGCCAGGTAAATCACGCTGTTGTAGCCCACGCCTTTCCAGATGCCGACAAAAACGAGAATGTAGGGCCAATACTTCGCTTCCGAATACCAACTGATCGGATCTCCTCCGAAATAGGTAATGATTTGATTCAGCGTCCCTTTGTCCACACTCAGGAAGGTGAACGCAAAATAACTGATAATAACCCACGACAAAAAATGCGGCAAAAACATGCCGGTCTGATATACCTTGGCCGTCCGCTTGTTGACAAGCTCGCTTAGCATGATCGCAAAGCCCACTGCAAAGACCAGACCCAGGATGATAAAAGCCAGGTTGTATAGGATTGTATTCCTCGTAATGATATAGGCATCATTGGTTGTAAACAGATACTCGAAGTTTTTGAACCCTACCCATTCGCTGTTGAACACGCTGGCGAAAAAGCCGTCCGGACTTATACGGAAGTCCTTAAAAGCGAGAACGGTGCCGAACATAGGCAAGTAAGCAAAGATAAGAAACCAGATGGTTCCGGGCAGTATCATCAGCAGCATAAACCGGTTGCGTATTACCTTTTTGATGAACCCCGACATGAGCACTCCTCCTCTTCCCTGTTAAATACAAGTGATGCGACTGTTGTAGAAGATCCCCCATGATCTTTGTCGATGCGGCTATTCTATCACTCGCCCTTTAACTACTATTATTGTGCCAAGTAAGCGCTATCGCGCTCAAGTTGAAAAATACTAGAACGGGATGGATAAATTAAAGAATCCCCAAAAAACAGCAAAGAACAGGCCAAAAGGTTATCCACCCTGAGCCTGTCGCAAATGGTTTACTGTTAATTCAGATCCGATACATGGACCTCATTTCGGTTGGAGATACGCCTGTATATTTTTTGAACTGCCTGTAAAAGTACGAGCTGTCCGTATAACCTACGCTAAACGCAATATCCGCCGTCTTCTGATCCGTATGTAATAGAAGCTGCGTTGCTTTCTCGATGCGGTACTGGTTCAAATAATCCGAGAAGCTTGCGCCGACCTCCTGTTGAAAAAGCTGCCCCAAATAATTCGGATGCATCTGCAGCCGCTGACTCAGCGTCTTCAGAGAAAGCTCTTCCGGATAATGATGCTGCACCTGTTCCACAAGGAACGAGACATGCAGGCTATAGCCCTGATCCGCTTCCTGCAGGCGCGCGAGACTGCGCTCGACGATACGCCATACATGATTTCGGAGCCCATGGAGCGTATTAATCTGGTGCATTGGTGTAAATACCTCGCTGTAATCGGGGTTTTTCTCCATATCCTTCGCCGTGATCATCAGTTGGACTGCCGCATTTAAGCAGGTTCCCCGGGGTACCGTCTGCTCCCCGCTGCCACCGCCGAGAACGGACTCGATATAAGCCTGCAAGGAGGGAACGTCTCCCTCGATCAACAGCTTTGCGAATGTGTCGGGACGAGCGGACGGCGAGGTAGCCTGAACGGACTTCGGTTCCGCAGGCGGACTGTAAAGGGTCATGTCATCTCCGGCAATCAGACAGGCGTTGAAATAGCCCTTCGCCTTCCTGTAGCTCTCCTGAATATCTTTGAAATCATTGAGTCCCGCATTGCCTTCAGAGCACCACATGCGCAAGCCAGTCAGCTCTCGCAGCTTGGCCATGACATTTTTCATGCCTTCCCGCGCGGCATCCCTCCGCTCATTCATCGTGACCGACATCACAACGATGTCGTCATCCGCATCGGGGAAGCAGATCACCTCATGATCTCCCCCCAGCTCTTCCGAAAAAGCCCGGCAATATTCATCGGCTAGGCTGGTTAAGCGATAAAGCTGGGATACCGGGCGTTCGTCGGATATAAGCCGCAAAACATAAACCTGGTAAGACACATAATTCAGCGGAATGCCGAGAAGTTCGGCTCTTTGTTTTAATTCCGAGCTTTTGATTTCGCCGTTGACCCATCGCTGCAAAATATTGCTGCGGAGGATCTTCCAATCCTCCTCGGAGCGAAACCGTTTCAATTCCTCGCGCTCCCAATCCCCTCGGATATGCTTAATGGTCGCTTCCAACTCCTCGATGTTGATCGGCTTCAAAATGTAATTCTGAATACCGAGCGTGATCCCCACCTTCACATACTCAAACTCTTCGTACCCGCTCAGCACAATAAATTTGGTACGGGGGTGCATTTCTTTAACCTTCTTGATAAGCTCGAGCCCATTCATTCTTGGCATCATAATATCCGTAATCAGCAGATCCACCGGCTCTTCCCTCAACCGCTCAAGTGCCTGTAACCCATCGTTGGCCGAACCTGTTACGTGCAAGTCGTAGTTCTGCCAATCCACAATGGTGGCTAAGCCCTGAGCAATCAAAGGCTCGTCATCAACAAAAAATACCTTCCTCATGTCGTCTCCCCCTTGCGAAGCATCGGTATTTCCATACGGACCTCGGTTCCCTGTCCCTCCGTGCTGTTTATGGACACCCCATAATCATTTCCGTAATTCAGCACGATTCGTTCATGCACGTTCATCAGCCCGATCGAACGGTAACCCTTGTCGGGAGGCTGGAGGACCTTGTCCAGCATGCCGCGGATTTGGGTCAGCTTTTCCTCCGGTATGCCCGTTCCATTGTCCGATACGATGATCACAACCCGGTCATCTGCCCGACGGGCACGGACTGAAATTTTATTGTTGTCTTCCAGCGGGCGAAATCCGTGAACGATATAGTTCTCCACGATCGGCTGGACCAGCAGCTTGATAATGCTGACATTTTGGATTTCCGGATCCACCTCGATTTCCGTCTCCAGCCGTCCGTCATAGCGAATGCGGAACAAGTCGAGATAAACGGAACACATGTCCATTTCCTCTTCAACGGTAACCACCGTGCTTTTTTTCACCATGTTCTTGAACATGACCGACAAGCTGTATATCATTTGACCCACTTCCTTCGCCCCCACGAAATACGCCTTCATGCGAATGGATTCGAGCGTATTGTATAGAAAATGGGGGTTGATCTGGGATTGCAGGGCAACCAGCTCCGCGTTTTTTTGCTTGATTTCCGAGGTATACATTTTATCGATATATTGCTCCAAACGGTCGCCCATGTCGTTAAACCGGCGGGAAATCTGCTGAAGTTCGTCTTCGCCGGACATCTGAATGCGCGTCGACAGATCCCCTTCGCCGATCCGGTTCATCGAGCGGATAATCCACTGAACTTTTTTGGAGAACTTGCGGACGATCGTAAACGTAATCGCAAAACTGGCCGCCATAAACACAAGGGTGACCAGGATCAGTCCGGTTCTTAAACTCTCCGTGCTCTCTTCGATCAGGGATTGCGACACAATCCCTACCACCGATAGGCCCGCATTGCCGACATTCAAGATGTTCACCTTGGAGGGTTCATCCAACTCCACCCAGTCCCCGGCTTTTTCCTGCTCCAGGTGGTAGGGATAGGTTTGGCCGTAGTACTCATCCTCCGAATCGTAAATCACGGTTCCCTGTGCGTTCAATACCAAAATCCGGCCTTTTACCGAAGCACGGCTCTCCAGCCAGGAAGAAATTTGCCGAGCGTCGAACTCCACATTCATCATTCCCACCCGATGCAGCGTCCACGGATCCTTCAGCTCTCTCGAATAGGAATACGATCTTGGACTGGAGCCTCCTGAACGCGAGGACTCGTTTTGAGGCATGGTATCCCAGCTGTGCTGCTCCCGGCGGGCGAACCAGGTCTCCCACTTGTTCTTGGAACCCGCTTCATTATTCAACTGCTGGTTGGTCCGGCTGATATGCATGTAAAAATTGTTCGGATAGCTGTAGATCGACACACTTCTGGCGCTTGTTTCCTGCTCCAGATAATTTTTCAGCAGGGTATTGAAAGACCGTAAACGCTGCTCCCCTGTCTTGGTGTACAAATCCAGTCGGTATTTCAGGTAACTCTCATATTCATGGTTCAAAAAATAGATCAACTCATCGCTCAGCGTGGCATCTCCGTAAATCTGCTGAAATATATTCTGTATGCCCTCATACTGCCGACTCAAATAAATATTAAGAACATGCGCGGATTTGAGATTCGCATCGGTCTGCTCGCGGAGTATGCGCTGCGTTTGGTATTGATAAACCAGAGTTGCCGCAATCGCAAACAGCACGATCATGACGGTCGAGTACAGCACGACGATTTTGTTGAACATTTTTCGCTTTAGATGATTTAAATAGAATTGGCGCAGTCTAAAAATATGAAACACACCCTGTTCTATAATGGTCACTTCGGCACCCAGTGTACACCCTTTCCGTAAACCCGGCAATTGAAATTTGCATCGTTATGAAGCTCAAAGAAATACATCGCCCCCTTTTCGAAGCCCTCCAATCCTGAACTCCGTCCATACAACCGGACGGTGCATCATCGTTTTCCTAGCGCGGCATGTCAGACGGTCCAGGGAACGGGAAATGGCATCCGTTCGTCCTAACCGAACGCATAAACGGAAATGCTAAACTACAATTTGAAATGGAATGGGACAAGTCAGCACAATGCATTTATGACATCGAAGAGCAAGGAAGCTGGATTGGAGATTGGAGATGAATGCCTGAAAGATCGAGCCACTGGACTCGATCTTTCTAAGCCAATAGGATATAAATCCGAAATAATGGGGCACAACCAAAAAAATGGTACCTATCCTTCTGATTATGAAATTCGATAGAATTAAGATGTTCCTCGCTGTAAGCGGTTTCCTTTATACGCATATGCTGGGGAATCCATTTATCTTAAGGGAGGGTATTTATGAAGCGATCACAAACTTCGGAAAGGCGGTATAGGCAAAAGGTATTGAGCTTATTCTTAGCGGTCCTGATGCTGGCTAGCATCGGCCTATTGCCGACTTCGAAGGTTCAGGCTGCTGGAACCACCATTACCTCGATGTCTTACTTTTCAGCTGCAGACGGGCCTGTCATCACCAAATCAGGGGTTGGCCAGGCCAGCTACGGCTTTGTCATGCCGATATTCAACGGAGGCTCTGCCACCTGGAATGATGTTGCCCAGGACCTGGGAGTAAAGGTAAAAGTAAATGGCAGCTGGGTCGATATCGACAGTGTCAGCAGCTTTGTCTATAACCAGAACTGGGGTCACTGGAACGACGGCGGCTTTACCGGCTATTGGTTCACGCTCTCCACAACGACAGATATTCAGCTGTACTCCAAAGCCAATGAGGTCAAGCTTGAATATTCACTAGTCTTTCAAAACATCAACAAAACAACCATCACCGCGATGACCCCGACCCAAGGACCGCAAATTACAGCAGGGTTTACGGGCGGTGCCGGCTTTACCTATCCTATTTTCAACCATGATCCGGCCATAACCTATGCGGCCGTAGCAGATGATTTGAAAGTGTATGTGAAGCCTGTAAACAGCAGCCAGTGGATCGATATCGACAACAATGCAGCCAGCGGCTGGATCTATGATCAAAATTTTGGCCAATTCACTGACGGAGGCGGCGGCTACTGGTTTAACGTAACGGAATCGATTAACGTCAAATTAGAATCAAAGACCTCTTCGGCTAACATCGTCTATACCATCACCTTTAATGAGCCCGTAAGAAACTCTTATGTCCTTACGCCTTATGAAGGAACGACCTTTACAGCCGATGCGAGCGGCGCTATCGGCATCCCGCTGCCTAAGATTGATGGGGGTGCGCCAATCGGCACGGAGCTTGGTAATTTCGTATACCAGATTAACATCAACGGGCAATGGGTGGATCTGGATAACTCAAGTCAGAGTGGATTCGTTTATTCCGCTAATGGCTACAATAACATGTCCGCTGCCAACCAGTGGGGATATTGGGCGGACCATATCTATGGCCTGTGGTTCCAGCCGATCCAGGTGGATATGCAGATCCGTATCGGCTATCCACTAAATGGACAGGCAGGTGGAAGTGTGGGCAGCAATTTCGTCAACTATACTCTGATTGGAAACCCGGATGCTCCTCGTCCGGATGTAACCGATCAGGAGGATATTCCGATCGGAACGCCAAACGACTCAGCCATCGAGGGCATGAATCTCATCTGGCAGGATGAATTTAACGGAGCCGCGCTCGATCAGAGCAAATGGAATTATGAAACAGGTTATTATCTCAATGACGATCCTAATACCTGGGGTTGGGGCAATTCGGAGCTGCAGCATTATACCGATCATGCACAAAATGTTTTTGTACAGGACGGAAAACTTAATATCAAGGCTTTGAACGAGCCAAAATCCTTCCCGCAGGATCCAAGTCGGTATGCACAATACTCTTCTGGCAAGATTAACACCAAAGATCATTTTTCCCTCAAGTACGGCCGAGTGGACCTCCGTGCAAAGCTGCCTACAGGCAACGGCATCTGGCCTGCGCTCTGGATGCTTCCCCAGGATAATGTGTATGGAACATGGGCATCATCCGGTGAAATCGATGTGATGGAAGCAAGAGGACGCTTGCCAGGCTCGACGAGCGGCGCCGTACACTTTGGGGGACAATGGCCGACGAACCGGTATCTTTCCGGTGAATATCACTTCCCTGAAGGGCAAACCTTTGCCAATGACTATCATGTTTATTCCGTAGTCTGGGAAGAGGACAACATTAAATGGTATGTGGATGGCAAGTTCTTCTTTAAAGTGACCCGGGATCAATGGTATTCCGCAGCGGCGCCAAACAATCCGAATGCTCCTTTCGATGAGCCGTTCTACCTCATTATGAATCTGGCGATCGGCGGGACCTTTGATGGCGGCCGGACCCCGGATCCGTCCGATATCCCTGCAACGATGCAGGTAGACTATGTGCGTGTGTATAAAGAAGGGGAAGGCGGCGGCCAGAATCCAGGAAACGTGCCAGTTACCGGCGTAACGGTGAATCCAACCACGGCACAGGTGGAAGTCGGGCAGCGTGTTCAATTAAATGCCAGCGTGGCACCGTCCAATGCAACGAATAAGCAGGTCACCTGGTCCGTTTCCGGTTCCAGCATCGCTTCCGTGAGTCCGAACGGTCTTGTGACCGGACTCGCTCAGGGTACAACAACCGTCACAGCGACGACCGCTGACGGCAATAAAGCAGCCAGCGCCACCATCACCGTTGTGCCGGCACCATCCACCGTGATCGTCATCGGCGATGAGGTGAAGGGCCTGAAGAAAATCGGCGATGACTTGCTGTTCTATGTCAATGGCGCAACCTTTGCCGATTTACACTATAAGATCAATAATGGCGGGCAACTGAATGTAGCCATGGCCCCAACAGGGAACGGTAACTATACCTACCCTGTCCGTAACCTGAAGCATGGGGATACCGTCGAGTACTTCTTTACCTATAACCCGGGGCAAGGAGCACTAGACACGCCTTGGCAGACGTATGTTCATGGGGTAACGCAAGGAACACCGGAGTAAACCGCCCGGACGATCATGAACGTGGTTGAACAACCGGTGCCTACTCCGGGCTGCGAGAACGCAATGGGAAATAAATCAAGGCAAACAGAAGGCCGTCGACATCATCGACGGCCTTGCTTCAGTGGATCAGCTATCGTTGATTCTCCGTTAGCTGAATCAATGGTCTTAATATTTTTTGCATGTCGCTTCAATATTACGACTGTACACTCGCCGCTTTACTCGCCTGTCTGGAATGCAAGATTTTCATGGCGTATCTTGCTATTGGCTGTGCGACCAACATTTCAATCCAGAACGCTACGCCAAAGTTCCGAGGCCAGGTATGGAGGAAATTTTTTAACGGATCCAGACTTATGTGTTTGGTGCCAACCATAGGGCCAATAATGGAGAGTAACAGAGATAATACCGTTACATTTAGAACGATATTTAATAATACTCTTGCATTGAATCCATCGGTCTGTCCCACAAATTTGGGCATCACCTTACCAACGAGCGGGCTTGCGATCAGCTTTACGCATAACACGACGATGACCCACATCACAGGGATCACTTTTAGACTATCCATGTAAACTTCTTTACTGAAACCGCGTTCCAATCCTATAATAATCGGCGCGATCGTGTTTACTGAAATAATCGATATGATCAACAAAAATAATATACCCTCTTTTCCGTTTCTAGGCAGTCTTGTCTCTACGTACTTCTGGGTTGCCATTCCCTATCATCGCCCCTTCATATAAATGGTTCACCGTGTTATTTTAGCGATTTCGGGGCTTCTTCATAAGTGAACGTTTTGTGAACATTCTCGCCTCACTGATCATTCGGTCATCAAGCGTTTTACACCAACACGTCGTTAAATTTTCTGATATACCAATTGATTAAAACCCAAAAGCCCATTACGATTACTTATAAGATACTTGTCCTGAGAGTCATAGCTATCCTCAAAATAGAAAGAGCACATGGACTATATGCCGCGTAAAACGGGAAGCCTTCTGAACGTTTGACGCGGCTGTTTATAAATACGTACATTACGTCCCATACTTAGGTCTATCAACGGGTGAGAGGATTGACATCTAACCGACTCGTTCAGCAAGGGAGAGAACAGACGCATGGAAAAGGAATTCATACTGACACACAAGCTGTTGACCCTGCTCGATTCCGAATATCGCTGGTTCACCCTTGCCGAGATTGAAGAGCAGCTTGGCGTATCGGACAAAACGATCCGTAAAATTATCGATGAAACCAAGCAGGAGCTTCCTCCTTCGATTCATTTTGAAATTTCACGGGGAAAAGGCGTCATTCTCCATTACGATAAACGAAATGTCGCGATTGGCGAGGTCATCTCTTCCATGTACAGGCAGAGAACCTTCTACCAGCTGCTCGATGTGCTTTTTGCCGAGGGAGGGCGCTACTCGCTGGATGAGCTGGCCGACAAGCTGTATATGAGCTCTTCCTCGCTGAAAAAGCTGATCATCCGGCTGAACAACCATGAATTGAAGCGATACCATTTGCGCATTGCGTATTCCATGCCAGAGGTCAAAGGCAGTGAAATCAGCATCCGTTATTTTTATTGGAAACTGTTTTACGATGCCTATGAATTCTCCGGCTGGCCATTTGGCGACATAGACCAAGCCCAGATCCATGAGTACATTACGGCAATCGAGTCGGAGAATGACATCGTGTATTTCCTCAACGCCAAGCGGAGCTTGTCGTTTCTGGCGGCGATCATGATTACCCGAGTGCTGCAGGGCAAATATGCGGATGTTCCCAACGGGCCATATGACTGGGAGAACCGCAAGCTTCACGCCTCTGTTGCCGCATTGGCCAGAGCGCTGGAGCAGCGATACGCCATTCATTTGCCGCTGGACGAAATCCGGTTTCTGCAGGCCATGTTCAGCTTGGGCCAATACAATTATTATGATGAAGCGAAAGTCAGCGCGATGATATCGAGGGAGAAAGCGAATCTCGTGCAAATTGGGGAGGAAAAATATCAAATTATCAATCATTTTCTCATGCTGGCGCTTGCCGCGTTCCCTGCGATTGATATGAACGACCGGTTTATCTGGGAAATCGGGGATTTCTTCGAGAAGCTCCGACTGGAAAATGCGCTTCCCGATCTGATCGCCATCTGGGCAAGCAGCCTGACGGAATACGTCCAAAGTGATTGCCGGCCCATGTACCAGAGCGTAAAGAGCTGCATGCTCGAATGGAGCCAGCGCTACCCGGGCATTCAGTATAACGATTATCATCTGACGAAGCTGACGCTGTTGATCAGCTCCAGCTTGCGCTATAACAGCAAAAAAGCTTTCCTGCTGATCGGAGAGGAATTCTCCATCCGCCATTACGTCGCCAAGCTCATTAAGAATGAAATCGGTGATGAGCTAATCATCAACACCTCCATTATGGAGGGGCTTACCGATGAAATGATTCAGAAGCACGGCATCGATTTCGTGATCAGCACGTTTCCCGTCGAGCTGCATACGGTGCCCGTGGTCATAATTTCAACGATACCGACCAAACGGGATTTGGAAAATATTCGCAAGGAATTAATGCAACCATGAGGCTCATGGTTGCATTTTTCCGTTAAGCTCCGTAACTTTCTGGTCTTGGTTATGCCTCCGATTCTGGCTATGATGAAGGCAGATCAAGAATAAAGCGCTTTCTTAAGAGGGAGGCCAGTAAGCAGGAGGAGCAAGATGAGCATACATTTAGGAGCAAATCAGGGAGACATCGCAGAACGCGTGCTGCTGCCCGGCGATCCGCTGCGGGCCAAGTTTGTGGCAGAGCACTTTTTGGAGGAGGTATATTGTTACAACGAAGTGAGAGGCATGTACGGATACACCGGCCTTTATCAAGGGGTTCCCGTTTCTGTCCAAGGTACGGGAATGGGCAACCCGACCATGAGCATATATGCGACGGAGCTGATTCAGGATTACGGGGTCAAAAAGCTGATCCGCATCGGTACTTGCGGCGCCATGCAAAAAGAGCTTCAGGTCCGCGACATCGTACTGGCCCAGGCCGTATCCTCAGACAGCAATCTGATGGAAAAAATATTTTATGGCTGCAACTTCGCTCCAACTGCCGATTACGGCATGTTAAGCAAAGCGCATCAACTGGCTCAGGAGAAGCAGGTGAATGTTTTTGTCGGCAACATCTATAATTCAGATGAATTCTATAGGGAAACTTTGGACCGTCTTCATAAATTCATGGACTTTGGTGTGCTCGCGGTCGAGATGGAAAGTGCCGCCCTGTACACGCTGGCTGCGAAATACGGCGTCAGGGCCCTGTCCATATTGACGGTAGGCAGTCATCTGCTGACCAATGAACGCTTGTCTCATCAAGACAGCGAGAAGTCCTTCCACGACATGGTAGAGGTCGCGCTCCATACCATCTTAGCGGACGAATAGTCTTCCGTATCTGATATCTTTACAAACTATGCTCTAGGGGGAAAAATCAATGGGAATCAAACGCGGATTTAAATATGATTTTTCGTTGTTGGCCATTTTGTTGATCCCGATCGGGATCGCAATCAACTTTGTCGGTGCACAAATCATACTGCTGCTCAAGCTGCCGATTTACCTGAACACCATCGGGACGATTCTGACGGCCATGATCGCCGGTCCTTGGGTCGGTATGATTACGGGGGCCAGCACCAATCTTGTTGTCGGCATAACGAATCCGGTCTCGTTCGCATTTACGCCTGTTCAAATGGCCGTCGGTCTGGTGGTCGGCCTGCTCTCTATGAGAGGCATGTATACGAAGCTGTGGAAAGTGATCTTGTCTTCATTCGCTGTCGTACTGGCCGTTCTTATCGTGGCCTCTCCGATCCAGGTGCTGATGTTTGGCGGAGCCACTGGCAACTCTTCGGATGCTGTGGTTGCTACATTCCTGGCCTCCGGTCAACAGATCTGGACAGCGGTATTCTCAACCAAAATCCTGGTAGAAAGCGTCGACAAAATCATCAGCAACGTCATTGCCTTTGTCATTGTGATGAAGATGTCCCCAAGATACTTGTCCAAGCTCAATTACGGTGCAGCTTTTATCAAAAAGAAATGACGTGTAGTCCATAATGGATACGCTTTCATAAAGGAGGGGTTCTTGTGAATAACGAACGGTCCTTGTTGAGCCGTCTTTATCCAACAACCAAGTTTATGGTTACCATCGCTTTATGTTTGGCCGCATTTATCGTGCCCGGCTACGGGTTCAGCTACGCCGTTCTACCGATTTGCATGCTGCTGGCCTACTTTGCCGGCAGCTTTAAGGAGTTTTCCAATCTGGCGATCAAGGCTCTGCTGATGATAGTTGTGTTCATCTTTATTCTGCAGAGCTTCTTCTATCCAGGCAACGACATTCTGTGGAGCTGGAGCATCTTCTCCATCAAGCGGGAAGGACTTGAGTTCGCCCTGTTCCTAACATCCAAAATCGTGGCGGTGGCATCGGCCTTCATTCTGTTCTTCCGCATCACCAAGGTCAAGGATTTGGTCCATTCCCTGGAACAGATCGGCCTGCCATCCAAAGTAACCTATGTCATCTTGTCCACCTTACAGCTCATTCCGGAGATGAAAAAACTGACTCACGTCATCATGGATGCCCAAAAAACAAGAGGCGTTGAAACCGAAGGCAAGCTGCTTGTCCGCATGAAGGCCTTCCTGCCGACCCTTAGTCCGCTAATTCTCGGATCCGTGGCAAGCACGGAAGAACGGGTACTGACGCTGGAATCTAGAGCCTTCTCGGCCAATGTCAAAAAAAGCAGCATCTACAAACTGGAGAAAACAAAGCATGACCGGCTGGTTCAAATTCTGCTGGTCGTACTGCTTGCTATCTTAATCGTCTGGAGAGTTGTGCTATGAGTATCATTACGATCAAGAATCTATCCTACCAATATCCGATCAGTGAGTCCAATGCACTCAAGAACGTAAATATAACGATCGAAAGAGGCAAGCTATATGCGCTGATCGGGGCCAACGGAGGCGGAAAAACGACCCTGTGCAACGTCATTCGCGGGTTTATCCCCCACTTCTATAAGGGAGATCTGCACGGCGAGGTGCTGATCGAAGGCAAGGATATCCGCGAATGGGAAATGGGCGAGCTCTCCCAAAAAATCGGCTATGTGTTCCAGAATCCTTTTACACAGATCAGCGGCGTGAAGGATAACGTGTTTGAAGAGATTGCATTTGGCCTTGAAAATCTGGGCATGGAGCCCGCACTTATCCGGGAGAAGGTGGATCAGGTCATCAACATGCTGGAGATCGATTATTTGCGGGACAAAAACCCGTTCGAGCTCTCCGGCGGCCAGAAGCAGCGGGTTGCGCTCGCCTCCATCATCGTCATGGAGCCGGATGTGCTGGTCATTGACGAGCCGACCTCGCAGCTTGATCCGAAGGGAACGGAAGAAGTGTTCAAGATTATCGAGCTGATGAAGAAAAAGGGGAAAACCATCATACTCGTCGAACATAAAATTGAGCTGATTGCCGAATATGCCGACGATGTCATCCTGCTGAGCGAGGGTGAAGTAGCTATGCAAGGCAGCTCGCAGGAGATTCTTACCGATGAGCGTGCCCTGGCATTCGGAGCCGCGCTTCCCCAATATTCGCTGTTCGGCCTGGACATGCGCAAACGGGGGATGGATCTCGGGAGCATACCCTTAACGGAAAAAGAAGCCCTCGAGGCCGTGAAGACATGGATGAAGAAGGGGGTTAACGCATGAGCTTTCTGACTTTGACGAATGTTTCCTATGCCTATCCGAACGGCTACAAAGCGGTGGATGGCGTCAACATGTCCTTTCAAAAGGGGGAATCCGTTGCCATTGTCGGCCAGAACGGGGCAGGTAAAACGACCACCGTCAAGATGATGAACGGGCTGCTCAAGCCTTCCGAGGGGGATGTCGTCATTGACGGCTGGAATACGCGGGATTATACCACCGCGCAAATATCGCGGAAGGTCGGCTATGTGTTCCAGAACCCGGACGACCAGATCTTTCATAACGATGTGTACAGCGAGATTGAATTCGGCCCCCGCAAGCTCGGCCTTCCGGAGGAACAGGTCAAAGCGAATGTCATGAAAGCGGCGGAGCTGGCAGGCGTCGTTCCGTTTCTTAAGGACAATCCGTACAATTTGCCCTATTCCATGCGTAAATTCGTAACCATTGCCTCCGTCATTGCGATGGATTCCAGCGTCATCATTCTGGATGAGCCGACGGCAGGTCAGGATCTTCCGGCCATGGCGCGGCTCGCCCATCTGATCGAGGCTTTAAACCAGGAAGGAAAAACCATCATCACCATCACGCATGATATGGAATTTGTCGTGAACAACTTCGAGCGGGTTATCGTCATGGCGAACCGTCAGGTCATTGCGGATGATGATAAGCGGGCCATCTTCTGGAATCTGGATGTGCTGGAGCAGGCGATGCTGAAGCAGCCGCATATCAGCAGGCTCAGCCACTCCCTGGATATCGGCCATAACATCCTGGCGATACCGGAGCTTGCGGACGAGCTTGCCAAGCATAAGTGAGGGAACAAGGGAGTGACAACGATATGGAGCAAGAGCAGGTTAAACACATCCTCTTGGATGTGGATACCGGCGTGGATGATGCCCTGGCGCTCATCTTTGCCGTAAAGTCCAATAAGCTGCATATAGAAGGCATTACAACGGTATTCGGCAATGTGGACGTGAAGCAGGCGACGAAGAATACGCTCCGGGTGCTGGAATTGGCGCAGCCCCGGTACGAAATTCCCGTTGCCATGGGAGCGGATGCCCCTTTATTTCGCCCTCGCCGGGAGAACGTAACCGCCATTCATGGAGTAAACGGCCTGGCCGGATATGAACTGCCGGAGGCGCGCCAATCGCCGGTGAACGAGAGGGCATCCGATTTCATCGTGCGGAAGGTGCGGGAACAGGCGCATGACATTACGCTGGTCTTCACCGGCAGGCTGACCAATTTGGCGGTGGCGCTCGCCAAGGACCCGTCGATCGCGCAGAAAGCCAAGCTTGTGCTGATGGGAGGCGCCATCAAGGTGCCGGGCAATATAACGCCCGTATCCGAAGCCAACATTCACGGCGATCCCGAAGCGGCGCACCGGGTGTTCGAGTCCGGGATTCCGATTACGATGGTGGGCCTGGACGTGACCGGAAAGGCCAAGTTCGGCGAGGCTCATTATCAACAGCTTATGAGCGGCTTCACGGATGAACAGGCAGAGTTAAAAGCTTTCATGCAGCATATATTCACCTTCAGCTTTGAGGCAAGCGACCGTTTGAACGAGGGCAGATACCGGCTGATGCATGATCCGCTGGCACTGGCTGTCGTTGAGGATGCTTCCCTTGTGGAGACGGAGGATTATTACATCTATATTGAGACAAAAGGACAGCTATCTTCCGGCGCAACGCTGGTCGACTTCAGACGTCCACAATCACGGACCAATGCCACTGTCTGCATGCAGGTCCGTGAAGAGGCATTCCTGGAGCATTATATCCGAACGGTGCTGTCATAACCGTCAGAGAAAGGAGGAACATGATTGATGCATCGAATCGTATTGGATGTGGATACGGGCGTTGACGACGCGTTGGCGATTGCCTACGCTGTCCGGTCTTCGGCTCTCGATATCCTAGGAATAACGACCTGCTTCGGAAACGTTCCGGTAGAGTACGCCACTCGCAATACGCTCCATGTGCTGGATCGACTTGGTGCAGCCGGAATCCCTGTCGCCATGGGGGAAGCCGCCCCCTTGTTCCATCCCTCGATGAAGTCGTATCCCGTCCAGTTTCATGGCGAGAATGGACTCGGCAACCTGGCATTCCCCGATCCGGCAGGCAAGCCGGTCTCAACGTCTGCGGCTGCCTTTATGGTGGATCAGATCCGGCGATATCCGAAGCAGGTAACGCTGATCTGCGTCGGTCCGTTGACCAATCTGGCTGCGGCCATTCTGCAGGCGCCGGAGATATCGTCGTTGGTCCGTCAGATTATCGTGATGGGCGGAGCCGTGGGCGTGGCGGGTAACCGCCGGATGCATGCGGAAGCGAATGTATACTCCGACCCGGAAGCGGCCCAGCTCGTCTTCCAATCCGGAGCTCCGATTACGCTGGTCGGACTGGATGTGACCATGCAGACCGAGCTCAGTCTAAAGGATATTCAGCGCTGGAGAGACCTGGATTCGGACCTGACCCGTTTCTTGGCCGACATGACTTCCTACTATATCGGAGGCTACCGGGAAGCCTATGGCGACCGGACAGGCTGTGCCCTGCATGATCCGCTGGCGGTAGCTGTCGCGATCGACCCAAGCCTGGTCGAAGTTCAGCCGATGGTGCTCCAGGTGGATCTGGAAGGCATCCACTCCTATGGCAGAACCATTGCCGATCTGCGGCCGCGTTGTACCGACCGGCCGAACGTTAACGTCTGCATCGGTGTCGACGCCAAGCGGTTCCAAGAGCATTTTATGGAGACATTGATGAGATAAGCTGCAGCATTAGGAGTGAACGCCGGGTGCGTTCGCTCCTCTTTATGTTCCCCTCGCTGCTCTTTCCTCCCACTTCTCCTTCAATCCTTTCAAATCCTCGACAAAGAACCTTAGCAAATTGGGTCTTCTTCTTACTGCCAGCGGGTGATAGGTGAAGCCGATCGGGATACCCTCAAACTCGTGCCAGCTCCCTCGCAACTCCTTGACGGCGGCGTTCTCCCTCTGCGGGAACAATCCTTCAGCCACGACATTGCCAAATCCGAATAGTACAAGCGGCTTCTTCTGAAGGAGCTGCCCCTGCAGATGCGGCAGGCATGCTGCTCGGGTTGCAGGCTTATCGTAAGCACGGGTTGGCCTTCGTTTCAACAAATAGGTGACGTAAACCGAGTGGATATCGATACCCGCTTCCCTCATACCGAGTTGGAGGGTTTCTCGGGTCCCGCACAAGAACGGATTACCCTCCCGGTCTTCCCGGGCTCCCGGATTATCCAGAATCATCATCAGCGAGCCTTGCGGATTGCCTTCCCCCCAGATGACACGATTCCGCTGTTTGCACAATTCGCAGCGTTCACAATGCTGCATATCTTCGGGCGCTTGCTCTTCTGGCAAGATGACGCAGGGGTGATCCAATTCCAAAGACATGCCACTCCTTCCTTTCCGTTATAAGCAATGGTTCCATTATGCCCACCTACCACCTAATGTAAAAACTTCCCTCGCGTATATCCGGTCACCCGTATTGTTGTTTGGGCCATCCCCCACCCATCACATTTATTTCCTTCACCGACGGATGGCCCAGTTATGTTCCGGCCTATCGGCAAAAAAAGCGAAAGGAGCTAGCGGTAACCAGCCCATTTCGCTTTTTGCACTTATGTATGAAATGCTTATACCCTACACTTGACCCATTCTCGCCCAATCCCTGCGGTCTTTTCGATCAATCGTTGTTGACTGAATGATACAAGGGACGATTATCCGAGAACAAATCCGGATTGTCCTTAAGCATTTCAGTTATGATGTTCGCCACCTTAGCGGCATCACAGACTCTTACAACGGCATCGCCAAGCCGCCCTTTATGCATCGCACCTTGACCTTCAAGCACCTCATCGACTTTCCAAAAATGCTCTGACCACGACAACCCGCAATGTCTGCGGGAAGGTACAGAAATTTCTCTTCCGTCAGGTAACACCGTGTACAGCATCTCGTGGTCATCCGTTAACCTGCCCGGTATGTCCACCCACTCTTCGACTCCATGAATAAAGGTGTTGCGCTTTAAATCGACCCCAACTAACAAGATAGTCGTCCTTCGGTCAAGCAGCTTCCCCCAGGCAGAACCTCTAGCGCATGGTGTATCGAAACGATGATCGTCATTTGTAAACGCTATGGCATCTTGGCCTAATGCCGCCACCGAATGAGTAGGGTGCAGCGAACGCACCACGCCAGGCCGTTTTCGAAAAAGTTCGGGCAATATCCCGACACAGGAAGATGACTGTTCCACGTAAAATTTCGGATTATCCGCATTGATGTAAGACCACGTATGAGTGGGTAACACCAGCAGCCCATCTTTCATATAGGCTGTCAATGCATCCAGAACTGTGTCCGCACCACCCTCGACCGGTCCCATACTCTTCATCGAAGAATGGACCAACAACGTCCCTTTGCTGTCAATACCCCGCTGCTCTAATTGCTTCATTAAGCTTTCCATTGTGTGCATGTTCCTTCCCCTCCTCCGGCCCATTATATCAAAACTTGCTTTACTTATGGTAAGGTTCACCGCGCTGTCTGTATCGGCAAGTTTTTAATTACTTTCATGGCGTTAGACCATACACACTTCCCCCTCAATGAATAACCTAGCGAATAGATCTACTCTCGATATTCTACTTTCTCTCATCTTGAATGAATCGAGGTTGCCATGGTAAATTCCTATACTAAAACCCAAATCCGCAAAATTACCCGCCGCTTTGGCCTGATCCCGTTGAGTTCAGACTCAATTGGGTCCCTTTACCGAAAAAACGCTGTCATCCAGGTACAAACGGAAAGTGGAACCTATGCTCTAAAGCCCTTTTTTCGAAGTTTACTCCTCCGTTCGAATACAATTCAGCAAATAAAAACAACTGCAGACTATATGCAACTCTTGATAAATAGCGGCTTTAGCTATATGCCTAAGTGGCTGACGAGCAATTCCGGAACGTTATGGACTTTAAACCAAGGAAGGTCCTTTTATATGTCCCCATGGATAAAAGGAAGGAAATTGGAAAATAAGAAGATTTTGAAGAACTTGACCGGGCCCTTGCCACCCTGCATCAAATATCCAGTCATTTCCCTCACGCTAAAGGGCCTTTCACTTTTAAACAAATCCAACTATGGCAAAGCCAAGACCGCCTCTTTCGTAAGCGAATGGCAAAAGCAATACAAACGAATGAACCGAACCGCAAATGGTACAAAAAATACGGAAAATCCTGTATCCGACTTTCGGAGCGGGTCTGGACCGACTTAAGGAGTCCGGAGATTGTAGACCTCTTGGAGAAGGAACGGGCCCGTACCGCTTTGATACACAACGATATTACTTCGCCTAATGTCATTATTTCTGATGACGGCCAGCTTTTCATCACGATTGGGACCACATGAAGGTTGGCTCCATCTATGTTGATGTAGCCAAATCCCTCATGAACACGACTCAATATCATCCCGATTTCATACTATCGTTGTTAAAAGGGTATGAAGAAATCTATCCTTTAGATGGGATCGAGCGCAAATTGATTTCTTCCTTGTATGGATTGCCTTATGAAGCTTGGCACGCCACTCGATTCCCTAATCGCCCGAGAAGCCGTGAAATGTTAGACATTATGGAACAAACATGGCTTCTCCGATTGAAAGCAATGGATTTATTAGCTGAACGGACAAATCAATAAAGGGAAGGAGGATTAGAACGTCCAACAGCACTGACTCGATCCCACGGTACCTTCGCTGATGCTCTTCCCAACCCGGAACGATTCCCTTATCCAAATCGCTGCGTTTTGTACCACTTGGCTTTTCTCCCTGTCACTTTGTCTATGACGAAAGAATAGACCGCGCGCAGGGAAATCAGCAGAAATAGCTGGGCATACGTGAAATACGATAGGCAGGACAGAATAAAGTTTTGGACCGTGCTCTGCCCGACATCGGTTGCCAGCGCCAGATTGATCTGCAGCACAAATAGGTAATACATCAATCCCCAGGCCACCATCAGATAGACGTATACATCATCGGTAAACTGGAACGGTGACACCACATCCGGCTTGAACAGCGCAATCACCCAGTAAGCCAAGTTGACAACGATGATGATATCCGACACGATAATGGATAGCAAAAACCAAAAATAACTCGCCGCATAATACAGCACTTGCAGCTTAATCCGCCAGCTTGACCGATTAAACAAATGATGGATGTTCTCAATCACGACCGAAAAATTCCCCTTGGCCCATCGTTCCCGCTGCTTCAAGTACACACTGAGCTGCTCCGGCTCCTGCTGATAAGCTTCCGCTTGGGGAGCCAGAGCGATCAACTGTCCTCTTGTCATAATCTCGAACGAGATCGCCGTATCCTCCGTAATGGCCTCCGTATCCCAGCCGCCGATCTCGCGCATCAGTTCCGTTTTCACAATAAAATTCGTTCCCGGAATCGTCCCCAGCTTAAACAGCTCCCACAATCCGGTATGATAGATCCGCTGCGCGGTAACCAACTCGAGATTAATGCATTGGGAGAGGAAATTCTGCCCGCGGTTTCGGGCCTTATTCCGTCCAAATACCGCTCCATAGGTTTCAGGGTCTTCCATTGCTTTTTCGATCAAGAAGTACAATGCGTTCCGCTCCGGTGCCGCATCCGCGTCAAAAATACAAATCCACTCGTTCTTCGCATACTCCAGCGCATCATTAAGCGCTCCAGACTTGCCACCCGTTCCCGCGCGTTCAAAGATCATAAAATCCCGGTCGCGATACGCCTCCTTGCTCTTTAAAGCTTTCAATTTCCGGGCGGTATCATCACTACAATTGTCGGCAATGACAATGAGCTGCACCTTATCCTTCGGGTAATTCAGCCGTAATATATTTTCCGCCGTTGCCGCGATAACCAATTCTTCATTGTGCGCGGGCACCATGACGGTTACCTTGGGGAAATGTTCCATCTCATCCACCCCGGGAATGTTCCATTCCCTGCGGCTCTGCCTGAAAATAAACCGAACGGCTCCCCCCATAATCAGGATCGACTCGAACACGGCAGCCCAAATGCTAATAATACAAAATATTAATAATAAGTCAGCCACGGATCTTCCTCCGGTCGTATTTTCGCTGTACACGAACTCGAAGGGCCATCGTTGCAATAAACAGACCCAGCGCCGCAAGGGTAAACATCAGGCTGACGATTTTGCATAGCGGGACAAACCATTCCGTATAAGACATCTCTTCCTCCTCCTGCCGCTAACTAAATAAATTGGCAATGATTTATATATATTCTCCGATCAAATCGGTCTCCGTATTGCGTTCGAGTGCGGCAATGACCGCATCCGCATCTTCATATTTACTGAACTGCTCCTTAGCAAACACCAGCGCTCCTGCACGGATCACCAGCTTCAGCTCCCCGCCTTTCCGGTCCAGAAACGGCATGTCCATCAGTGCGTGCTTGATCCGGTCCGACAATGCTTTTAAATACTCCTGGTTCGTCATGGGGAGCAGCACGATAAAACGCCCCTCGTCAAGGCCGAACTTGTAATCCTCGTACCGAATATGATTCCGTATCCCTTCCGATAAGGAAGCGAGCAGCTGAGCGTAGCCTTGGGAACCAAGGGATTCCCTCACCATCGGCAGAAATTCAATTTTAAACATGGCCAGACAAAAGGTATACGCATCCGCATAACGATTGGCCAGATTCGACTGCTTGACCAGCGTTTCCTTAAAGGCTTCTTTATTACCCAGCGAGGTAGCAAAATCTACTTCCGGATTCCTTTGCAGCATCTCATCCAGCCGCTCCATCAGCCGTTTATTGCGAATCAGCCCGGATTTGATAAATGTGGCCACGGCCACATTGGCTGGCAGCAGCCAGAGCCATGAGATGGACAGCACATCGACCTCAGCATACGTTGTAAGCCATACAAAATAAGCAACGATATAAACGAAAATACAAACAACCGAGACCCCGGGAGGGACCAAGAAACCTAGCAGCAGAGCCGCAAGGCATCCGATGCTGAATCCCAGTTCAAGCAGCGTAAATGATGAGTCTCTAAAAACATTAATATAGACCAACAACTCCTGCAGGACCGCTATACCGATCAGCAGTACGTACCCCCAGACCATGCGCTGGATCAATCTTTTATTTTCCATGTCCACCTCGATCAAAAGCATATTCCCCTAATAAAGGAAGCAAGTTATCAAAAATATGCGTGTTTTTTCCGAATACATACCCTCCGGGATAACGGGCATCTTTTCCCTTGAAAGTCTGCATGCGTTTGTACAGCTTTGCTGCAAATGGCCTGTCATCCCTTTGAAGAGCAAACATAATCGCAAGCCCATAAACCGAAGAAGACTCGTAATTCACCACGGCCGTTCGATCGGCGCGTCGATACTGTCCGGCTACCTTCCCCGTCCGCTTAAACTCTTGTTTCAGAAATTTCAGCAGCGGCTCTTGGTCCCTTTCCGTTTCCCCGGCATGCAAAGCGACTAGCAGCTGATCAATTAAATTCGCAGTTGCATCATATGTATATTCCCCGGTCACTACATTAAAGGACTTGGGGTAGAACACACCGTCATCCGGCATTTCCTGCAGAAGGGAATGATATCGATTGTACGTTTCCACATCCAGTAGCCCTTCTTCCAGGAGCGCTTTTAGTGCCGGGAGATCCACATAAGCAAGACTCAATGTATCGGGTAAATCCTGACTGTAGAAATCGAAGAAATCCACCAGATACCCGTTTTTCTGTGACCGGCTTAACAAGGTTTCCGCGAGATCCCTGGCCGTCGTCTTCCATTCGGAGTGGCCCTTCCATATCCGGGCACCCTCGAGCAGAGCCCCGATAATCCGCAAATCGTCGCCAAGCGCGTTCGTGCTAACGTCCGCCCCTCCCTCGGGATTTAGTATCCACACAATATAATGGCCATCCGCTGTAAAATAACGGGTTAATATGTCATAACTCTTCTCAAATGCAACAAGGTCACGACTGTCCAGCGCCGCCTGCATCCAAAACCCGAGGGACTCGGAGAGTGCCTCTCGTCCTGCTGCCAATTCAGGATGGATCGACGGGGCTTCCTGCAAATAGGTAGCCAGTGTGCCATTCGGGTTGGTCATATTCATCGTAATAAAACGTTTCGTTGAAATATCCCCCTTGGCTTGGATCAAACACCCCCCGATCCCCAAAGCTGCGCTTAACAATATACTGAGGCCTATCCACAAGACTTTACGTCCGCTTCGCCATTCCAAACCGCCCATCCTCCATTCACTCAGGAGTAACAACTTTATGCCAAAAAGCATCTGCACCCGAGGGGTCTCACCCCCTTGCGAATTGTATCATTCCATTCTGTACAAAAACTGTACAGGTCGGGGCTTGAAGATGAAACAGTGTAATTGGAAAAAAATAAGAAAGGAGCATGCCGCAGCAGCTCCTTTCTTACTCATCACATTTTATTTTTCAACTTGATGCTTAGTTTGATTAATATACAAGCCCGTCCCTAACCCAAATTTAATTGTGCTGATGATTCTCCCGTTCAATTCAACTGATCGTCCAACATAGCGTCAATGACTTTCAATATCCTCTTTTGCTCGCTTTCACTTCTGTTTCGGAGTCTGTTCACAATTTCTTCGAGTGTGGACTCGCTCACTTCCCCTCTAACAGGCTGGATATAACTAAAAAACTCCACCATCGAAAGGTTGAATATACGTTTCGTGTACCTCAGCCTTACTTGCAAGTTCCTCCTGGCTTAGCCCACGTAGTTTTCGGAAGTGCCGAATGCCTTTCCCTACCATCTTCATCAAATCACTCACAACGATCACCCTAAGCAAACCATAGACCAGCCATATCATTACTCCAAGATACTATAGGATTTAATTTAACAAAATACACCCTAAAGAGATTTATGTTTGATATAATAAGATTTCCCTATTTTCCCAAAAATAAAACTCAATGGCTCGACAAGGGGGCCTCATGGAGCTTTAAGAAATAATAACAATGGAAGGTACCAATTACAGTGTGGCCCATACAGAACTTATTGTTGAAAAAGAACTTTCTATATTTCAATGTTATTGAAGCATAGGCCTGTGAAATAAACCGTGATTTTAGAAAACCTATGCTAAGCAGCAAAAAGGAGAAAGCCATAGTGGCCCGCTCTATAAACCAAAAAAAGCTCTTCGAAGCCCGCCTGCATGCGAGAATCGAAGAGCTTTTCTTAGTGGCTTCTCAAGGCGTGCTCGATTCGCTTATCCGGCATGAACCAGATCACAGCAACAAGTACGAAAAAGAAGCCGGATATCCAAACACTCACATAGGCGGTCAAGGCCGCAGTCAAGTAGAGTAAAGGAGACAGTTTTCCCTTCCAATCTTTACTCATCGCTCCCACGAATGAGGAATCGCCGGAATGCTGGTTCATAATCATGCGCTGAAGCAGCCAATACGAGAACGCTGCTAGCAATAGTATAATCCCGTACAGCGCCGTTGGAGTAGGTGCAAAATGGCTTTCCCCCATCCAAGCTGTCGTGAACGGCACAAGGGATAGCCAGAATAAGAGCAGCAAGTTGAGCCACATCAACCGTCCATTCATCGTTCGAACCATATGCAGCAGATGATGATGATTGTTCCAGTAGATGCCGACATATACGAAACTGAAAATATAACTAATAATTTTTGGTCCAAGTTCAACTAGCGCATGCCAGTCATGGCCTTCCGGCACTTTGAATTCCAGCACCATGATCGTAATAATAATGGCCAACACGCCATCGCTGAATGCTTCCATCCGATTCGCTTTCAAAGCACCTTTTCCCCTCGCTTCATATTATCCCAGGCGTCCTCTGCCATTCCTGGTTCGCTACCACTCTTTATAATTTCCATCTAAAGCGGGGAGCCATACCTATACAGTTCTTGTGTTTTCAAAATGAAATTCAAATCATCATGAACCCGCTCTTCTTGGAGTCCGTATTCACTTCTCGTCCACGGTTCACAAAAGATTCTTTCGGCTTGAATGTCTCCCTCCTCGAAAATCGACAGCTCGAATATTTCATCATTGATAAATCCAGCCGTCATCACTGGCTCTTCAATAAGCCCGGACAACGCTTTCGAAGTTTTTCGACTTGATATTCAAATTTGCGAAATTTCTCCCCACAGGTTGGCCTCCCCGAATTATTACTTACTAAGGCTTATCCCCTGCTTCCTCCATAGCTTTAAAAATTCCATCATCTACGTTCATCTTGGAAAGATGCTCGGACATCTCAATGTACGTCTCTTATTTCCATTATAGAGATCGTTTGTCCAGAGTCTACCTACTTTTCACCTGAATTTCGGAAATGACCTTGAACGACTCCACATCCCTCTGCAACACGCTCCAACTTTCCACAACATTATTTTTCGCCGTCACTTATGATAAGGTCCCAGATTCATTCCCTGAACGATCTACTCCGTATAGCGCATTCATGTGCTCAATATGGGCCGCACCCCAATCGTTCAATGCCTGTAACACCGTATTTAAACCTTTGCCGTAATCCGAAATCGAGTATTCTACTTTCGGAGGGATTTGATTATAAACCTCACGATGTACGATATCGTTATACTCAAGTTCTCTTAATTGTTGAGTAAGCATCTTTTTATTTATATCTGGTATTGCTTTTTGAAGTTCGCTGAATCTCATGGTGCCGTTCGAAATAAGCTGAAGCAGAATGACTGATTTCCATTTTCCCACTAAGATATCCAAGGCTGATTCAAATTTACAATACTCTTTCATTGAACTTCCCCATTTCCCTTTGCCTGGTTAGGTAACTTTTTGTTTACTATGTTTAGATAAAGTGCCTACTTCCTTAAATCGAATACCAAAGTCTATTATACCTTTAGAGGATGTTGATAAAATAGTCAGGAGGTTGGCACCATTCATGAATATCGCAATATGGATCATTCAAGGGCTTGCAGCACTAGGTTTTGTCTACTCAGGGTGGTTGAAGGCATTTCAGTATGAAAAAGCCAAAGCGTCTTGGGTTTGGGTAAAAGACGTTTCAAAAGAGTTCGTCGTCTTTATCGGCCTAGCAGAATTGTTCGGGGCACTTGGCATCATTCTGCCCCAAGCGTTGAATATTGCACCTGTATTGACGCCAATTGCTGCAACCGGACTTGCCGCAGTCGTTCTTTTCGGCGCCCTATACCATGTTTCACGTAAAGAATATAAAGAAATCGGCGTGAACATTGTCTTCTTCGCGTTAACTGTATTTGTTGCGATCAGTCGTTTTTAAGCGGAAACAACATGTATAGAAGGCCATCGATGTTTCAAAATAACTAAACGCTTCTACCAATTGGCAGGTTTAAAGGTATTTCAGCAGGTTGTTTAAAATGACGGCATATCCGTTAGCAAACATATGGATCCCATCGATGGTGTATTCCTTTTTTAAGTTACCCTCGCTATCCGTCAGTCCTTCGTTTAGGTCAATAAATGTATATCCGTGCTTCACCGCAAGCTGCTCAACCGCTTGGTTGGCTTTCCGGATGGCCTCATTTATCCGATTCTGGAACACCTCATCCATCGAAGCTCTGGGCACGAAAGGAAATTCAGCCTCGGCATTTACGGGATAATACGCCATGACGTACACCTTGCAATCCGGCAGCCCTTCGGCAATTCGAGTCAAAATTTCGTCATAGTTTGCCATTGTTTTATAAAAAAGTCTGCCACGGTTAAGGATACATGTTCTTGTCCCTCGACAACTAATGACACAAATCTGCCTACATAAATGACACAACCCCCCTGGAGAAGTGAAAAATAAAAAAGGAAGGGCGCTAATGGCCCTTCTCTTCAACAGTCAGCGATGTGTATCTGATAAGCAGAATATATCTTAAGTGAAATCCAACAGCTCCAAACATCGTTCTGAGATGTTAAAAATGGTGCTTACTTTATAATATACGTTCTAGAAAATGCTTTAAAAATCGATCTGATTGTACTTGCGTACAGACTTGAATTTTTGGCTCGCCACTATGCTCACCTATGGTTCTACCAGTTTCTTCCCCTTCTGTACCAACCCTAACATTCAATTTTTTTGTCTTTACAAAACTAGAATCAATGGCAACTCCTACAGCAAGCGGATCATGAAGCGCACAACCACCAATATCAGGATGTGATGATGCATATGCACTCATGTAAAATTCAGTCATATCAGCAAAAAATGGGGCAACTTCCTTGCCTGACGCACGCCAGTCAGCAAGTTTTTCTTCTGGCAGTAACGTTTCAAGCGTTACATCAAGTCCGACAAGAGTTACAGGTAATCCTGATTGGAACACACAATCTGCTGCCTCTGGATCGCTTACTATATTCGCTTCACCATATGGAGTCACATTACCGGGTACATAAACGGCACCCCCCATTATCACAACCTCTTTTACAAGAGAAACAATTTCAGGGAACTTATTTACAGCGAGAGCCAAATTCGTGAGTGGCCCAACAGCAATAATCGTAATCTCATTTGGAAGTTTTTTCACCTGATCGATGATAAAATCGGTTGCAGATTCAGCTTCAACAGTTCTCATCGGGTCCTCGTCTAATGTGTTACCCAATCCATCTTCACCATGGATATGCTTTGGATAGTGTTCTTTCATACCACGTGTTAATGGTTTTTCTGCTCCCAAAAATACAGGTACATGTTTACCCAATTTCTCTACAACTGCTAAAGTATTGCGAGCTGCTTCTTCAACTGGCACATTCCCAAAACACGTTGTGAAACCAAGTATCTCTAACTCTGGAGAATTTAATGCGTAAGCCATTGCCAATGCATCATCAATACCGGTATCAACGTCAAATATAATTGGCTTCAATATACCCACTCCATTCCTAACAACGCCCTTTTAGATTCCCATTCAGAATAGACGTTACGAATTCATTCGATTTATTCTAGCCTTTCTCAACTAATCGCTCCATTAATAACTGTATAAACCTTTCCTGATCAACATCTAAGCACACCTCTACATTTCCATCATCTGCAAGCATGGCCAATGTTTGTCCTGTTTGTGGTCTATTGTCATACTCTACATAAACCTTCATTTTCCTTGTTTTTACTAAGCTTCTATCAATTAGTAGGGCAACTGTTAGCGGATCGTGCATGTACGTATGCTGTTCGTTATTATATTCAAACCATCTTTTCATCATAGTAGACAAGGCTATATTAAGTAAGTTACCTGTGTCATGAAGTTTTCTTCTTTCTTCTTCTGTGATGATAACTTTTAGTGTAACATCCAAGCCAACCATCACAATAGGAGCATTGCTTCTAAACACAACAGATGCCGCTTCAGGGTCGCAAACAATATTATGCTCTACAAGTCTCATTTCAGGTCCACTTTCTCCAAAACGTGTGACCCCACCCATCAACACAATTTCCTTTACATTTTCAACGATTCTGGGTTCACGAATGATGCTAGCTGCTATATTCGTTAAGGGACCAATCGGTACTAAGGTAATCTCACCGGGATTATTCATAACGGTTTCAATGATAAAATCAACCGCATGTTTACTATCATATTCTAGAGCATCTTCCTCAGTTAATAGACCTTCTCCCTCATGTCCGGCCATCCAAATTTCGCGATTATTCAGCAACGGATTGTTAATACCTGCGTAGACATGTACATCTTCTCTATTTCCAAATTGAAGCAATTTCTTTACCATCTTTGCCCGAAGATCAACATCACCGTACACAGTAGTAACACCCTCCACGATGATCTCCGGTGATCTCATTGCCAATGCCAAAGCCATGGCATCATCGATATCGCTTCCTATATCTGTATCAATAATAACTCGCTTTAAAGTCATGAAGAAATTCCCCTTTCAATTTACAAAAAGCCATTATGCATTATATTCATTTATCCAATATAAGGAATTCAAATCCTTTGCATTTGCTGAACCATTTCCTTAATATTTAGTATTCTCCCATTCATGCCCAGATCATGGCTTAAAGAACTTATAGCTGGTTGCTTTAAACTACTTCTTTCTAGAACATCAAAATCCCAGAATATATCCCTTTTGTCAGAATCCTCAATTTTTTTCTTATTTGCCATAACTATTACCCGTTGAAAATTATCCACTACAAACTCCATATCATGAGTAATGGTTATAATAATCTTATTTTCTTTTTGCAAAGTCGAAATAATCGACGATAGTCTCTTCAATGATGGTAAATCTTGTCCAGCTGTTGGTTCGTCAAGAATAATAACATCAGGATTCATTGAAATAATCGATGCAATTGTAACAAACTTTCTCATCGAGTAAGCCAAATTATATGGGTGTTCCTTCAAAAAGGGCTCTAGGCCGGTTAGTTCTATTGCTTTTTGAGTGTTTTCTTTCACAACTTTTGCAGGTAATTTTAAATTTTTGGGTCCAAACTCTATTTCACTGTATACATCACTATGAAAAATTTGATCGTCTGGATTTTGAAACACATATCCTACCCTTTTAGAAAGTTGTGCAGTAGTATAATCTTTTGTATTCCACTCTCCTACATATATCTCTCCCTCTGTTGGTCGCAACAAACCATTAATTAGCTTTACCGTTGTCGTTTTTCCCGCCCCGTTCTGCCCGACAATAGCTACTGCCTCTCCTTGTTTGAAAGACATAGAGATATTTTCCACAGCAGTGTGCCCATTAGGATATCTATAAGTTATATTTTCTAACCTAACACCATTCATTTTTTATCCTCCCTTAACTTATTCCATTCGCGAATTGTTGAAATTGCATTTTTTCTTGTATATGGAATTTGATCTATAGAGAGTCCTTGCTTTTCCATCTCAATTCCCAATAGAGCATATTGTGGCAGAGCTCCTTTATGAGAGAGAACACGTTCATCCGTGAAAATTTCATGGGTCTCTCCTTGCATAACAATCTCCCCATCCTTTAACAAAACAACCACATCCGCATATTCTGCTAATAAATCTATCTTATGTTCTACTAAAATAATTGTTTTTCCCTTTTTCTTCATTATCTCGATAATTTTAAAGACTTCCTCTGTACCTTGCGGGTCTAATTGTGATGTTGGTTCATCAATTACAAGAATTTCAGGTTCCATGACAATAATGGACGCAAGGGCAACCCTTTGTTTTTGTCCTCCTGACAGTTCAAATGGGTTTTTATCTACTAGTCCCTCAATATGAAATAAAGATAACACCTCATCAACTTTTTTGTGAATTTCCTTTGTTGGTAACCCAAGGTTTTCCAAACCGTAGGCAATTTCTTCGTATACTGTATCTTTTGTGCCACTAATTTGAGTAAATGGATTTTGAAACACATATCCCACTTTTTGTGATAATTCACTAAGTGTCCATTCGCGAATATCTTTGCCCTCAAGAATGACATCACCACGAAGATGTCCTTGATAAAAATGTGGTATAAATCCACGAATAGTATTGCATAAGGTTGTTTTTCCAGCACCATTATGTCCAATTAGTGCGTAAAGCTTGCCCTTTTCAATATTCAAACTTATATCACGTAAAACTTCCTTGTTTTCAATGGGATATTTATATGATAGATTCTTAATCTCTACTACGTTCATAATAAAAATCTCCTCATAATTAAAATAATAAACAACAGCATAATAGCTATTCTGACGATCATATCTTTTGATGTTTTTTCAATACGATACACATGTGTCTTTTTTACTTTAGAGGAAAAAGCTCTTGATTCTAATGTTAGTACCCTTTCCTCGGTTCCTTGTATTGATGAAAGAATAAGGGGGCCAATTAAGGGAACAAACGCCTTTACACGAACTAAGAACTTTCCTTCAGTCTCAATTCCTCTTGATCGCTGTGCATCGGCAATCGTATTAGACAGAGCCTTCATTTGTGGAATTATCTGTAAAGTCGATAGTATTACAAAACTTACTTTTTTCGATACGCCCATTTTTTCAAGAGAGTACATGAAATCCTTGATCTGTGTAATTTGAAAAAACAAAATGAGGGATGCACTTATGGCTATAAGTTTAGAGGTAAGCAGTAAGCTATTCATAATGCCTTCTTTACTAATAGACAAGAAACGCCACTCATATAAAACCGTTTCCCCAGGTATTAAAAACACTTGGAAAATGAAAATAAACAGTACGATAACGATGATTGTTTTGCAAAATACACTTATAAATAACTTGAATCTCCCAGCAAGTAAAGCGATGATTATAATTATTGGTAATATAGAATACTGGTATATATAACCTGGCAACATTAATGCTGAAATAATAACAAAGAAAACAGCTAACATTTTTGTGGTAGGGTACAGATCTAAAATAAACCTATTAATAGTATTCATCTATTACACTCCCCCAATCATTTACGATAATCTCTTTTTGAAATATGGGTATCCATAATTCATTTTCGACAAATATCTTTGTGGAATTTTCTTTACAGTCAACAAACTAACTCCAACGGTAACACTTGATGTAAGGATTCCACTTATAATAGAAGATGAAAATACAGAATAAAAAACGGTTTGTCCCGAAGCTATTATGGCACCCGTGAGAAGGTCGAGACCTGAACCAGTAACACCACCAAATACAAAAATGGAAGTAAGCGTTCCAACAAATGAAGATGAAATAACATGTATAAAAATAGCAACAATGACACCGAAAATATTTGTTAAAAATCCCCATCTGGATAAATATCCCGTTACTAAACCTATTACCATGGACACAGTTGCAAATGGAATGGCAACCGGATTTAACATGCCACTAACCAAATTACTTAATCCTCCAGTAACAAGCCCAACCCAAGGACCGGCTATGATTGCAACTAAAGTAGTACCAATCTGATCCAGAAAAAGAGGTAATTTAAGAATGGTAGATAATTGATAGCCTACAACATTAATTGCAACTCCTACTGGAATTAATAAAATCGCTAGCAACGAAAAATCATACTTAACTCCTCGTTTCATTAAAATTCCTCGTTTCTTTTAAATTTTCTTTAATAATCTGTTCATTGTTAGCTCATCGTATACTTTGCAGTAATTTCTACATCCATGTCTTTAGTAGATCAATCATAGATCCGCCCCCTTCAGTTTTTAGATAAGTTTTAAATAAGAAACCACATATTGGATCCGCTTTCAAAACCAAACTAAATGTTTCTATTTCAATTTACGATTTGGGTATTAAGATGTTATGATTATAACAATTACTAGCTCAATAGTTTATCTTTATTCGGTCGTATTATTATACGATTCGGCTAAGTAGGAATGGGGTATTACCATGAACCATTTAGATTTCTTGTTTTTTTCAAAAAGGAATCAAGACCAATATATACCGCTTCACATTCATCAATGCTACGAACTCGTCTATTATTTTGGTACTGGGGAAACAACAATAGGTTCAACTACTTATTCCTTCAAACCGAGTACATTTGCACTCATATCGCCACATGTTGAGCATGATGAAAGGCAAGATACGGAAGCAGACGTTTTGTATATAGGATTTTTTTGTGATAATAAGAGTATTGAAGGATTAAACGGAATATTTGAGGATCATAAAAACCAAATCATTTATCAGCATATTCTACGCATGAAACATGAATTTCTCCAGCAGCAAGATCTTTTTTCAAAGATGCTCGATTTACTTGTTGAGGAATTAGCCATTCATCTTGAACGATTAATCGGAAGTAAGAAGAGTCAAAAACCGATGGAAGATCGACTGCACTATATACTCAGATATATGGACGAGCATTTCCGCCAAAAAATCACAATAGAGTCATTAGCCAATATGGCTGGTTATAGCTATGACCGCTTCCGCCATTTATTCAAAGAGAAATATGGAATAGCCCCTTTGCAGTACCTTTATACAAATAGAATAGAATATGCAAAAACATGTCTTCTAAAAAATCGGAAAGCACTGATCTCTGAAATTGCCCTAGACTCTGGGTTTGTCAACGATGCACAATTTTGCAGTATGTTCAAGCGGGCAACTGGTATGACCCCGACAAAATATCGTGAACAGGTTAGCGCTAATACCTCGTATAATAATAAGATTAAGAAGACCCCAACCTAAACTGGTTGGGGTCTTCTTTCACCTTAATGTAACTATGTGGAGCAAGAAATAAGGAGGCGTGCTCAGCGGCTGGATAAGGAAAGGATCGGCTGAAAAATAAGGACGTTAAGAGCAACTCGCCGCCGATCACGAATAGCCCCCTTGGGCCTTCCAAAAGGGCTGTTCCTTTCTTCTTCGGTTACGGTGATTCGCCTTCTGCCGCAGCAGCTCCGGGTGGCCTCATCAAGCCTTGAACGGCGCCGAGAAACGGGCGTATGGACTTGATCATGCCGTATCCCATCCTCACGACCGGGACAAATCTTTGGATCATGCCGAACAGGCGCATGCCGCCGCCCAACGCACCGCCGAGCGATCCCGCAGCAGCGCCGCCAAGCCCACCGATGCCGCCTAATCCCCCGAACAGCGAGCCTATCATCGGCAGAAAGGCCGATACCTGGACGTCGGGCTTGCGGGAGCGGGAACGGACGGAAGGCTTGCGTGCGCCGCTTCGCCGGTTCCCGGAACGGCTGCCCGAAGCATGGGAGCCCGCTCTGCGCTGCTTAGGCCGGGAGCCTTGCTTCCCGAATGAGGTGCGCGGCTGAGCTCCGGTGCTGGCCAGCGTCAAGCCACTGCTGTTGGCGTCGGTAATGTAGCCGACGTAGGTCTTTCCGCTGTGCAGGGTGATACATACCGGCCGACCCTGCAGCCGCTTGACCCGTGCGAGCACCTCTTTGGATTGTTCCATGGAAGTTCACCTCGCTCACTGGTTATGGTTCATTGTACGCTAGGGGCGGACTGCCTGCTTGTGCGAATGCAGCATGCACATAAGCCCTCCTCGCTGCGCCAACGCCTTTTTCCCCTTGTCGCCTTCATTCTCACCCAAGGATGGGTTGCTTTTATTAATTGATATATTGATGAATCATAAGTAATATTGAGATTATGCTTAAATCAATGATGAAGGAGTTAACCATCACTTACGGTACAACTTCATGGCTGGTTACTGTTTAGTAATTTCATTGCAGCAAAGTACACACTTAACCGGAGGTATACATGTATGAGTAAACATGATGCAGAGTATTATATATCCAGGCTTGGGCTTGAACCCCATCCAGAGGGCGGATATTACAAAAGAACGTTTGAATCTGAGGAAAAAACTTCAGATCAAGAATTGTCCGTTTCCTTTGAGGGAACAAGATTGCTTTATACAAGCATCTACTTTTTATTGGGCTCAAATGACCTCTCCCATTTCCATCGTTTGAAATCCGATGAACTATGGTATTATCACGCTGGAGGTCCATTAACAGTACATGTTATTGATGAGAATGGAGAATATAAGGAGTTTAAATTAGGAATAAACTTGGATAAAGGAGAAGTCCCGCAAGTGTTAGTCCCAAAAAATTGTATCTTTGGTTCATCTGTTAAGGATCAAGATACCTTCTCATTAGTAGGGTGCATGGTTTCACCTGGTTTTGAGTTTCGGGACTTTGAGTTATTTACACAGGACGAGCTCTTTGCTAAATACCCACAGCATAAAGATGTCATCAAGAAGTTAGCCTATGAAGTGATTCCAGTTTAGTTTTAAATAGCCAGTCGGTGATATTCTATCGGCGACTGGCTATTTAGTTTCGCATGAATATATAGAATCCGTCCTACAATATTTAATCCTACATCAACTATTTATATAGATCATCATCGTTATTTGTACGATTGTCTGACAATTATACGAGAGTGTTAGTATTGTCCTAGAAGACCTTTCTTCATGGCAGTTTTTTCGCAGCGATAAAATACAACGAGCCCAGCAATTAGATATACCAGCGAATTTAGTCCCCACCCCACGCCCAACAAAACGTCTTTTCAAGCCTGCTGAGGGATCTTCTGAAAAAACCTGCCGCTACTTGTGGTACGGTTCATCTTAACGGCACTATCGGCTAAAATTGCGAGAGGAGCTGCCGCGGCAGCTCCTTCGTTATTTTCATTGAAATATTGAGCTAACCTATCTGGTAATGGCTTCCTTATGCCAACATGTTAAATTCGCTTGCAGTTTAACTTAATGCGTTGGCTTCAGCCCATTTACTACCCCCATCGCTCTAATGGATTTCAGCAGCAAGAGCCCGATCTATCGCAAAGTATCCGACATTCCCCCTACATCAACGAGCATTACGTGTTGCCGGGTCGACACCGCCAGTCAGGCCTTTACTTGGACTCAATACGACCCAGCGGGATGGCGCTATTTTCCAGAGCCGCACGAGCTGCCGGCCAGCTGGAATCGTCGAGGTCGAGCGCATTTCGAAGGTAGGCCAACGTGAGCTGCTGAATGAGGGCGACTCGTTCGGGGCTCTCGTCCGTCGTCTCCGCGACGCTGTAACCGGGAATCCCGCCGAGCGAGTGCTCTGCCCCGAAGAGAGTGAGCAGGCTCTTGCTGCCCGAGCTAAGGAAGTATGGGTCGGTGAACCAGTCCGGCCCCCGAGTGGACAGTTGAGACTGGTCATGGTCCCCCGCTACCACGAGGGTCGGCGTGCTCATGTCCGCGAAGCTCGGGTTCATAAAGGGGAAGTGCTCCGCCGCGAACGGACTCAAGTCAGCTCCACCCTTACCAGTCGTAGCCAGCAACACGCCCGCCTTGATTCGCGAGTCGGACATGTCCTCTCCCGGTTCGCCATGCGCATCGAGGACTCGTGCCCCTAGCAGCATGCTCACCGTCTGGCCTCCCCAGGAGTGCCCGGCTGCGCCGATGCGGCTTCGATCGAGGCGCCCGTTGAGGCCGGGAACGGAAGCCTCAATACGATCAAGCTGGTCGAGGATGCGCTTCATGTCCTCGACTCGGAAACGCCAGATCCGTGGTGTACGGGGATCATCAGGAGGAAGGTTCAGTGTCCTCGAGTCGAGATGGGTGGGTTGAATGACGACGAAGCCGTGAGCAGCCCAGAAGTCGGCCAACGGGCTGTAGCCGTCCAACGACCAGCCATAGCCGTGCGAGAAAACAATAATAGGCAATTCACTCCCAATCGTGGGCGCAGACACTCGTACTTGCAGATCCTCACCACGGCCCGGGGCTGGTAGCACTACCGGCTTCACCGAGACAACTGGAGTAGGCGCACTAACGTTGATTTTCATAATAAATGTTCCTTTCTTGGAAAAAGATTAGCCCAACCGTTTCTGGGAGGAAGCGGTCAAGCAGGTTCCTGAAATACGGGTACTCTTCGATAACACGTTCGAGATAAATCACCAGGGGAGCGGGCCGTCCTCTTTCGAGAACTTGCACATCGGACCGTTCGCTTCGAGGAGCACGAGGCGCACGGGCGGCTAGTAACACTCTCCCTTTTTACTTCGATGTGCGGTCTTTGCAATATAGTCTTAGGTTGATGTGTCAACCTTTATTGACGATAACACATTGTGGTTGATACGTCAACCATGCTATTATGTTCCTATGGATAAGAACGAACTAAACAAAGAGGAAATGCGAATATGGCATATGTGGAAAGGCTCCTTTCAGAGCATCTTCGGTCGCGTAATAAAAGAGATGTCGGAGCACACGGGACTATCAGAGGGTGATTATGGGGTATTGGATCGGTTAGACCTTTTGGGGAACGGTAGCCTTCGCCAACAGGAATTGGCCGATTCGATGGACTGGGATAAGAGTCGATTATCACATCATCTGACGCGGATGGAAAAACGCAGACTTGTAATGAGGAAACCATTAGACACTGATCGGGGTGTTCAAGTCGTCATCACTTCCGCTGGAAAATCAGCATTGGATGATGCCCGTCCCATAGTCTCGATGGCAATACGCAAACATTTCCTTGATCAATTAACGGATCAAGACATTGAGTCGATTACTAGGCTGGCGGAAAGGACAAAAACAGGGTCTTCAGCGTCTTGTGAAGCCCCGCCAACGTGACTGCGTTTTTTGATGTTATTCATGAAGAGAATGTGGACCGGTACTCCATGAAAAGAACTCTCCAGATTCGGAGGGTTCTTTTTTTATCCATATATTTCGCCCTTATCGACAGTTATTTTTTTACTTATTTGTTCATTTTATTTATATTAAATGTATATGTTTTAAGGCCATCCTTTGCGGGATGGCCCTATCTTTTAGTCACGTTTACTTAAACTATTCCTTTGCTTAGCTCTTCGGAATCAGATTGGATAATTGCTTGCGTAGCTTCTTTTTGTCCACCTTATCCACGACCGTTCGAGGCAAAGTATCTAGGATGAACAGTTGAGTTGGCCATTTATGCCTTGCGAGACTCGGTTCGCAAAACGCCTGCAGCTGTGCCAGGTCCAAGCTACCACCGTCCCGCAGAACAACGCAAGCGACGAGCTTCTCACCTTCGCAAGGAAGTGAGAGTCCGATCACCGCCGAATCACTAACCATCTCATGAGTTGAGATCACCTGCTCCACTTCCGCACAGTACACGTTGGAACCACCAACGATAACCATGTCCTTTAGTCGATCCAATACATAAAGATAACCATCTGCATCCAAGCGGCCGATGTCTCCGGTCCGGACCCAGCCCTCGGGCATCACTTCGTAAGACGTCTCAGGTTGGCGCCAATACCCAATCATAGTCTGGGAACCACGAACAACGATTTCACCGGGCTCGTTTATTTCAACCTCCCGACCGTCCCCGCCGATAATCTGAACCTGAAAGGCCTGTTCCCCCTGGGCGGCGAGATCGGCTGGACGACCTACGGATCGAAGACGAATCGGATCGTTTAGATGATGGATGGGAAATGATCGGCTGATCGACATTCCGCACTCTGCTTGCGAATAGTTGTTGACAATCATCGCTCCGGGGAATTGAGCTACCGCTTCCCGCAGCGTTTCCGGTGCAATGATGGACCCTCCACAACCGATCCCCTTCAGGCTTCGCGTCTCTATACCGGTTGCGGACGCCTCGAGGGTAAGGTCACGAAGCAGTTGGCCGACCGTGCTGAGATGCGTAATTCGGTCGCGTTCCACTGCCTCAAGTATGCGGTGCACGTTTGCCGGATACTCGTCCAGAAACACCAAACATCCTCCAGCAGCCATGGTCGCCCACAGCTGGAATTGCCCAACAAGATGCGATATGTTGAGTACCAGCACACGACGTCCGATATCATAACCGAAACCGGCGGAAGGAGTAAATTGATTCCAGGCTGCCATGCCACGATGCGAATGCATGACCCCCTTCGGTCTGCCCGTTGTTCCTCCTGTATAGATCAGAACGGCTGTATCATCTGCATTTCGGTTGCAAGCACCGGCTGAAGGTAATGTAAGATCCTTCTCCAGAAGAGAACTGAGTGATGACGAAGTCGTAGAACCTTCTTCAATTGTGAACAGGCTCGGAGGATTCGAGAGAAGCTGTACCGTGGAGTTAGCGGTATCGGCATAACGTTTGTCATGGATCAAGATGTGCGGTTCTGCATCCTCAAGAATGGCTGCGATCTCACTTGCAGTTAGCAAAGGGGACGGAACTAGCGGGATGACACCGATTTCAACCGCGGCATAGAGCACTAGAACAAGTTGGGGATCAGGATCCCCGAGAAGAGCAAGTCGATCACCGGGCCGGAGACCCTCAGAATACAGGGCATGACTAAGCTGTTTAGCAAGGCGATAAAGTTCCCCATAATTCATAATCTGACCATGACGCAAAAGCGCTGGCGTCTCAGGGTACAAACTTGCTGCCAATGGCAATCGTTCAGATAAAAGCATGTAATCGCCCCCAATATATGAATTTATATTATTCAGGTGTTAAAACTTGGATTAATAAGAGAATACCACTTATTATGAATGATTGGCACTAATATTCCCAATAAAATACACCAATCCTACTAATCTACCAGGAAATCAATTGCCACCTATGGTGAGCTAATTCAGCAAGTCCGGCAGGCTCTATTCGTGTTGAATGCCTTGAATACGGTGCCTCATTTTGTTTTCAACGCCGCGAAAAATGCGTTTGTTTTAAAATTTTCCTTGTTCAATAATCCTTATCCTGATATTATGAAATAGCGTGATTTTTGGAAAGCGAATATTCAATATTTTTTTAGGATCTTTCCAAGCAGATAATCTTTGACCACTTCCATTTAAGAAGTTAAGGCCATACGGACAGCCGGGTCAAATGCCGATTGGCAACTTTCGTTGCCTTATTGATTGAGTTAAAAGCTCAAATTTTATAAGTTGGTTACTTTACAACCAGTGCATATGCACACAACTTGTGAAACGGTCAATAAGAGTGGTAAAAGTAATTATTTGCTATATAGACTCTGATCCTAACATGATATATTCGAATATTAAGCGCCTTTCCATGAAACGGTGAGTTTTCCGGCTGACTGACGAGCAACGCAAGAGGTTTGTCAGGTCATGCTTATTGGGACTATCTTATTATTTGACTATATCAAAGCAAGTGTGATGCGCATGGTGCGTGTTTCGCTTGCTTTTTTTGTTGCCGTTTTACATTAAAAAAATTTATTTGGGATAGGAGATCGAAAAATGGGAAAAGCACTAATCATTGGCGCCGGCGGCGTAGCATCTGTAGCCATTCATAAATGCGTTCAAAACAGCGAGGTTTTCGAAGAAATCTGTATCGCCAGCCGTACGAAATCCAAATGCGATGAGCTGAAAGCAAAATTGGAGGGTGGCAAAACCAAAATTACGACCGCACAGGTCGATGCAAACAACGTAGATGAGCTGATCGCTCTGATTAACGAAGTCAAACCGGATATCGTCATGAACCTGGCTCTGCCTTACCAAGATTTGACGATCATGGATGCTTGCCTGGCCACCAAAACGCACTATATGGATACGGCAAACTATGAGCCGGAAGATACGGCGAAATTCGAATACAAATGGCAATGGGATTACCGCGAACGCTTTGAAAAAGCAGGAATCACAGCTCTTTTAGGCAGCGGATTCGATCCAGGCGTAACCGGCGTATTCTCCGCTTATGCGCTGAAACATTATTTTGACGAAATCGAGTATATCGACATTCTGGATTGCAACGGCGGGGATCACGGCTATCCTTTCGCAACCAACTTCAACCCTGAAATCAACATCCGTGAAGTGTCCGCTAACGGACGCTACTGGGAAAACGGGAAATGGATCGAAACGAAGCCGATGGAAATTAAGCGTGAATATAACTTCGCTGAAGTCGGCCAAAAGGATATGTATCTGCTCTACCATGAAGAGCTTGAATCCCTTGCGCAAAACATGCCTGGACTGAAACGCATCCGTTTCTTCATGACTTTCGGTCAAAGCTATCTCATGCACTTAAAGGCGCTTGAGAACGTAGGAATGACTTCCATTGAACCGATCGAATACGAAGGAAAACAAATCATTCCGCTTCAATTCCTGAAAGCCGTACTCCCGGACCCAGCTTCCCTGGGACCTCGGACAGTGGGCAAGACGAACATCGGCTGTATCTTTAAAGGAAAAAAAGACGGCCAAGACAAGACTTACTATGTCTACAATGTTTGCGACCATCAAGAGTGCTATAAAGAAGTGGGCTCCCAAGCCATCTCCTATACAACTGGCGTGCCTGCCATGATCGGCGCGGCTATGGTCATGACGGGCAAATGGAATAAACCGGGCGTATTCAATATCGAAGAGTTCGATCCGGATCCATTCATGGAAGAGCTGAACAAATGGGGACTTCCATGGGTCGAAGACTTCAATCCGGTGCTTGTTGACGCATTGCCTGAGGAAGCGAAACAGCCGGAGCTCGTTCGCTAATATGCGATTCGGGGAATTACCGACACCCTGTTTCGTCGTCGATGAAGCACTCATCGAAAAAAACCTGAATATTTTGAACGGCGTTATGCAGCGTACGGGAGCCAAGATTGTGCTGGCGCAAAAAGCTTTTTCCATGACCGCCATGTATCCCCTCATCGGACAATACTTAAGCGGCACGACTGCGAGCGGTTTATTCGAAGCGCGGCTGGGTCACGAGGAAATGGGTAAAGAAAATCACGTCTTTGCGCCTGCCTATCGTGAAGATGAAATCGAGGAAATCATTTCCATTTGCGATCATATTATCTTCAATTCCTTCTCCCAGTTGGAAAAGTATAAAACGAAAGCTCTTGCTGCGGGTAGAAAAGTAGGCCTTCGCATCAATCCGGAATGCTCGACGCAAGAGGGACATGAAATCTATGACCCCTGTTCGCCGGGGTCCAGATTTGGCGTGAAACAGGAGGATTTCCGGCCGGAACTGCTCGAAGGCGTTTCAGGACTGCACTTCCATACCCTGTGCCAACAGAACTCGGATGATTTGGAGACCACGCTGAATGCGGTCGAAGAAAAGTTTGGGCCCTGGCTGCCGCAGATGGAATGGATCAATTTCGGTGGCGGTCACCATATCACGAGAGACGACTATGATATCCCGAGACTCGAAGCTTGCATTTCACGCATGCAGAATAAATACGGCTTGGAAGTCTATCTTGAGCCCGGAGAAGCCATCGCACTCAATGCGGGCTACATGGTCACCTCCGTGCTGGATATCCATCGAAACGGCATTGAAATCGCGATCGTGGACACGTCGGCTACTTGTCATATGCCCGATGTTCTGGAAATGCCTTATCGTCCGCCGCTTGTCGGTTCGGGCGTAGCCGGGGAGAAGCCATACACCTATCGGCTTGGCGGTCCGACCTGCCTGACGGGCGATGTCATCGGAGACTATTCCTTCGATCAGCCCCTAAAGAACGGTGACAGATTAGTGTTTGAAGATATGGCGATCTACTCCATGGTCAAAACCAACACCTTCAACGGCATGCCGCTGCCGGCCATCGCCGTGCAGGAGAAAGACGGCAACTGCCGCATCGTTCGCGAGTTCGGCTATCAGGATTTTAAGATGAGACTAGCGTAATGAATAACCAAAGCCTTAGGCCCTGCAATAAGGGTTAAGGCTTTTTGGTCTAACGTCTAGTTCGGTTTAACGGGGCTTCGGCGAAAAATCCGTTAAGATATTCCTCATAGGACTTCTTGGGTCGAAAGCAAGATTGGCAATCACGACAAAAAAAGCAGCAAGCCAACGGGCAAGGATACGAGCAACTTATGGTACGGTTTACCTTTCTTCCTCATCGGTAAAGTACCCAAAGGTGATATCAATTTGCAAAGCTAGTCGGCTAATTCCGCCAGCACCTTGCCAAGTCGGTCAAGCTGCTGTTCATTAGCTTCTATGCAGATGGGCTTAGCTTGTTCAAACTCCTCTTTTTTCTTGAAAAGTTGACGGAAGGTGACCCTGGTGCGGCCATCGAAGCCCTCGAAGGTAGCCGTTACCCGAAATTCATGAACGTTTAGATGATCAATCACGACCAGTTCCGTCGGCACAATCTCAACAAAGACGTTATGGTTAGGATAATCCACGCCATCCGGTCCGTGCATGGTGAACTTCCACGTACCTCCCGTCCTCATATCGCACTCGTGAAACGTATTCGTGAAGCCTTGCGGTCCCCACCACTTGGCCAATAAACCAGGGGTTGTCCATGCCTGAAACACAAGCTCCCGCGGGACATCGTACTCGCGCGAAGCAATAAGTTCATTCTCACCTATAGTCATGTTCCTACCTCACCTTCTACTACCTTGCCGAGTGTGTCCAACATGATGTTTGTACCGTGTTCTCGTATTTCTGGCGTATCATGTCCGTCAAAGAATGCACCTTGCTCTGTGAAAATCAACTTCGTACCACCCTCCACCTTGATAAGCTCAACCGTTGTGATCGAGACGGAGATGCGTACGCCGCCCGAATCCAGTGTGTACGTATAGACAATGCGCTGCTCTGGAACAAGCTCCTGGTAGCTGGCGTCGAAGGTAAAGATCGGCCCTTCGGGCGGCCCGCCGCTGCTGTACTCGCGCCCTCCAACCTGGAAATCAAAGATGTCTGGCTTCGAAAACCACTTGGCTTTGGCAATCGGATCAGCCCATGCGTGATAAACCCTCTCCGGCGAAGCGGCATACGTCCGCTCCACGACAAAGGTTCCATGCTTGACGAATCGTTCGTTCATTGATTTTCCTCCTTATGTTCCGGATTTCTGCTCTCTTCGGCAAGAAAGTCTCCCAAAAGGTCCAAATGTCGCCCCCAACTGGTTTGCCGCTCAATGACCGGTTTCTCAAATCCGATCTTCATCGCTTGCAGAAGGCTCGTGAAATCTTCAACCGTTAATTCAGACTTGCCCTGCATAAGCTTGGATACATGTCTGAGCTGCTCCAGTAGTTTCTGCTGCATCTTGATCTGTTCTTTGATTTGGTTTATCTGCAGGCCCACGATCTCAAGCGGACTGATCTGCCCGCCAGTTAAGGCCGACTTAATCTCCACGAGAGATAACCCCAGCTCCTTAAGCGATAATATCTGGTGTAATCGTGACAGGTCCAATTCATTGTAAAGCCTGTGGCCGGATTCCGTTTGTCCTGACGGAGAGAACAACCCGATTTGATCATAAAACCGCAAGGTTCGTACGGTAAGCCCCGTCAGCTTGGCAAGATCGCCAACCTTCCAATGTCTCTTCATGAACCATCTCCACTCTTTGGCGCTAGCTATGTACCGGTAGCTCTATTGTAAAACATTACGTTACGTAAGGTGCAAGCGAAATCGTGACGCTCTGCCGGGATTTTTTTGCTCCTTAATTTTGAATACAAATGAAAAACACACCGATGGCTAAAAATGACCCGTGGTTATGGTTTGGCCGCAACCTGTCAATAATGATAAGGACCACTAAAGCGGAAATCCAACATATAAAAGGAGGGCAAAGAAATTGCAGGAATACATGGAGATTATCATACGAACTGCTTCGGCTTTCCTTCTCCTTCTAATCATATCGAGGATACTCGGGAAACAGACGATTTCCAATATGACCTTTCACGATTTTGTTAGCGGTATTACGCTGGGAGGCATTACCGCAAATCTGGCATTTAACAAAAATATCTCTCACTGGGCCTTGATTGTTTCCTTATTGGTTTTCTTCGGCATTGCCTACCTTATGTCTGTACTTGCTTTAAAAAACAGAGCACTAAGCAGGTTGATTTCCGGTACTCCCACCGTGATTATTGAGAATGGAAAAATTCTTGAGAATAACATGAGAAAGATTCGATACACGTTGGATTCCTTAAACCAATCCTTACGGGAGAAAAATATTTTTAATATCGAGGAAATCGAATACGCCATCATGGAGGATCACGGGAAACTCACCATCAAGAAGAAAAGCGAGTACGAATGGGTAACCCGAAAAGATTTAAAACTGCATCCGGCTGCCGTCAATTCGTTTCCGGTTGAACTGATTATAGACGGGAAAATAATCGAAGACAATCTCACGGAAAATGGGTTGACTCCCCAATGGCTGGAGAGCGAACTAAAAAAGAGAAATAAGGCTGTCTCGGATGTTTTTTATGCAGTAAAGGGTACCCAGAACAAACTATTTTTTGATTACTATCAAGATAACATCCAAAAACCGATAGACTAATGATAAAAATCTATAAATCCCGAGTCACCCTACTTATGATACGGCTCAGCTTAATAGGTCTATCGGCGAAAAATGCGAAAGGAGCTGCCGCGGCATAGGATTGCCTACATTCTTTGCATGAAGGCAGGAGGGTGCGGCACCTAGTTCGCGATCCACCACCCCCCCCGTTCCGACAAAGGCCGAAGAAGTGAACTGAAGCGTGACTTCAGAATCCATGCCCAGGTTGACTCTCTCCATATCTAACTGGCTCTTCTTCGTTGCCTTCTGATACCGATTGTAAAACAGGTCGTTTAGCAATACCGTCCCATCTCCAAACAGCGTTAAAGTCCCACCCTAACCTGTCTGTATAGGTGGATGGAGTCTCTATTTCAGTTTCAGATAGACCTAATCCTTTAAGGGTTGTTAATGCCCCTTCATCAAACGCATAATTATTCTCAAGCGTTGCGGTATGCCCGGCAAGAACTCGCCCCACCACACGGTTCGCCATCGTCGGCGTCACGACGGAAGGGTTAAGAGCAATAACGTTTCTGACAACCGTTTCATTATAGCCGTATCCAGTCACTCCGCCTGCATTGCTTCTAAGCGCCTGGACGGCTCCAGAAGCATACACGTTTTCCGTTAAACTGCCTGAGTTTGTAATTCCGATCAGGCCGCCAGCTTGGTTCAGCTGGGCCGTTACATCTGCAGTAGAATAGCTGTTTCTCACAATGCCATTGGAATAGCCCGCTAGACCGCCCACTGTGCTGGAGCCTTCGATTGTGCCCGTTACATAGCTATTCTCTACCGTTCCGTTGTTCGTGTTAACGAGTATGCCTATATTACTCCCGCCAGTGACGCTCGCATCTACCATAGCTATGTTTTTAATCGTTCCACCATTAAGATGGAATAAGCCGCCGTTTTCTGATTTAAAATGCTTTAACGATTTATGATTTCCATCAAATGTGCCGAGGAAAGGCGTCCCCTTAAATAAAGGATCAAAAAGCTTCCCTTCAAAATCAAGATCGTTTTCCAATATATAATTTTCATTTGGAAATTCTGAAATGGTCTTTAATTCGCTAATCGAACGGATGATGTAGTATCCATTTTTGTTCTGATCAAGCTTCGGCTTTGGAATATGATCTTCGTTAATTTGCTCCAAATTACTTTGCAGTAATGGACGTTTGGCATCTTCATTCCAGATCCAGATCGAATCAAGATCCCAACCGAGGGTCTCAATGAAAAAAGATGGCTTCGTGAATGCTTCTGCACCGACCCCCTGTCCTTTTTCATTGTTTGGATCAGCAACCGTAACGTTCTCACTGCTAACAAACATATTTTCATCGGCATAATTATTTATTAAAGTTGCCGTCTCCCCAGCTAAGACTCTGCCAACAATTCTATTCGATGCAGTACCTGTAATAATAGATGGGTTTAATGCCATACTATTTTGAATGACCGTATTGTTATATCCGTATCCGCTGATGCCGCCAGCATTTGATTCTTCTGCTATTACGGCTCCCATGGCATAGACCTGTTCTGTTATACTCCCCCGATTCGTAATCCCGATCATACCGCCGGCTTGCTTGCCTCGTGCATGGACTCGAGCTGTTGAATAACTGTTTCTAACGATACCGTTCGAGTAGCCCACAAGTCCGCCAACGGTAGAATTGCCTCTAATAGATCCGGTACTGTAGGCATATTCCACGATTCCATCATTCTGATCAACCAGGATCCCAATATTACTTCGGCGTACATCAATGTCAGCATGGATTATTCCTACATTTCGAATCGTCCCTTCATTAATGGCAAAGAGACCCGCGCCGCCTGAGGAGACAATAACGCCTGATATCGTATGTCCTTGCCCATCAAACGTACCCGTAAATGGAGTGCCATTCGCGCCAATGGCTTCAAAAAACACGCCATTACCATCAATGTCCCGGGTTAAAATAAAATGTTTATCCGGGAATTCATGCATTTTATAAAGTCCACTGGCACTTTTGATTTGATATGGGTTGCCTTCCGAACCATCGCCCAGCATTCCTTCTTTAGCTATTAACGGGTCTGTTAACGGCTCTTGATCGATTGGATTATTAACCAATCTTACGACGATCGTATGTTCATCGCCAAATGCAAGAGGGTTATCAAATGAGATGATTTGTTCACGTCCGAGATGTTCTAGCGTTGCTTCTTGAATCACCGTTTCCAACAGCTGTTCACCTGTATGATCACGCTTTTCCCCGATAACGGTGACACGTTCAAGTGAGCTCGGGTAATTCAAAACCCCAACGCCCTTCAAGACGTTATTTTCTACAATTGCGCTCGTTAAGTTCATATAATTTTCAGGTTGGTTAATCGTAAATGAATCCATTTCAACACCGTCGCTGTTGTAAGCTTTCAACGTGAGAGATTGATCGTTTGATTCTAAAATAACACCCGTCTGCTTATTTTCATCATACACGATATGATCCCAGTCAAATGATTTGTTATCAAAGAACGTTGGACCTGATGACCCAACTGTCACAAAAGTTGTTCCTAAATTCATCGCTGCTTCCGATATATCTTTTACACCGTTTCGTATGGTTGTCCGTTTATACACATGATCATGACCGCCAATATACAAACTAACGCCAAGTCGTTCAAATGCTTGAGACAATTTTACTCTCATCATGTCCATACCGGTCTCATCGCCAGATTGACCGCCATAATAAGGATAATGCCCCATAACGATTTTCCACTTCTTGTCGGTTGCCCGCAAATCTTTTTCCAGCCATGACAGCTGCTTGTCGAAATCCAGCACAGAATTCAGAACAGCAATGTGCATATCGCCATAATCAAACGAATAATTCGTTTCCCGGTAACTGCCTTCACCGTTCTTCGGCAGGTTGAAAAACCCGGAGAATGGCCCGATTTTCCGCTCCGTCGCACGTTCACGGTCCCCGACAATGTGAGCAGAAACGAGACCCATATCATTGTTGTAAATGTTGCTAAACACATCATCCCATGCATACATATTGCCGCCATTCTCGACCAAGTCTCCGACTTGAATCACAATCTGTCCGTTTGAATTTTTCTCCTGCAGAACGTCCAGCATATTTTTAAACAGTCGGAAGTTTTCCGGATTTCGATCTGGAACTTCAAGATCTCCCATCACATACAATACGTCTTCCTCTGAAGCTGGCGCGGTCCTAAAGCTATAACTGTCGCTCCAAGGTCCAGTCGGTGACATTCCATACCGATAGTCATACTTAGTCCCTAAGCCGAGATCTGTTAAATTCGCTTCATGAGTTGCAAGCACCCGATAGTTACTCTTGGCAAATGTATCGCCATACGCGACTTGAAAATAAGAGACTCCCGCCTGTACTACTTCAGCATTGTCCCACAACGCCTCTGATTCAGGTTTATACTGAATATACGTTGTTTCTAATGCCTTATCGGTCACTACATTTATTCCTACTTCATGTTCGCTTGCACCTACATTAACAATGGGTTGAAATTCATTTAAAATTTTATCGGCATCTAGCTTTTGTTGATCAACAAGTAATCGAATAAGTTCAACACGCGTATTTCCTTGAGCGTCGGTTGCTACATACTTAATGAAGTATTCTCCATACATGTCGACCTTGAAATGCTGATTTGCTACGGCTACTTCTCCTTTATCATTTAAAACGATGGCTTCCACCGATAAAGATTGACCGCGATTATCCGTCGCCGAAGCGCCCAGCACCTCCACTTGATCCCCAAGCTTAATAGTGTCCGGATATTGTCCACGTACCGTAATTTCAGGCGCGTGCACCGTGCCCCTCGTTTCATCACCAATCCAAATTGGAGCACTTATAGCTTCTTCACCGTCTGCTTGGAAAGCTCTAACGATGAAATAATCCCCATCTTTACTTGCTAAGCTTACTTCCTTTTTAAATTGATTACTGGCAATATTGCGGTACTCCTTGGCGATTTCACCGCTGTTTTTGTAAACAACGACTTTATCCAAATCATCGTTAGCATCAGGATCATTTATCCGTACTTTAAGTTCAATTTCTTTTGTTTTGGCTGGAAGGATCGCCCCCATCATCTGACCTTTTGCTGAAACCGCCATTTCTAAGTCACGATCAAATGATACATAGGTGCGGTGGTTTCGCATCGCCTCGTAAAGACCTTCTCTTGTTAGATTATCCCCCCACATACCAGTCACATGGGGTTGAACCATTCCCCAATTTCCTTTGTGCTCGTCTCCGCCAAACACAGGTGAAACATGCCAGCCTTGATCTAACGCCTTGGTATAGATTGCAAAATCATTGGAGGATTTGTATTCCATCAGATTAAGGTTTCTGTCAACATCCCGGTTATAATGTTTAAATTCATTGAAACTCCAATTTCCTGACGAGCGTGGATGATTAAATTGAGCAATCGCATTAGGATCTTGGGCAAGTCTTGCGTAAAAGGTTGGCAAATCATATTTGATGTCGCTCCAGCCCCAAGTGCCATCCGCACCTACTCCATGTGTTCTTGTAAACCATGGGGCATTAAATAAGTTGATATGGCCCGCTTCATCATACCAAGTCACTTCCGTACCAGGCAGCGTAATAAATTCGTGATCACGATTGTGAGCATCTGATTGCTCATGCAGCAACTTGTATTCTTCTGAATAAGAGTCTTGAACATCCGTAATAAAATCACTGCCCGTACTGATGTCATAAGTCACGTCGTGTTCAGTCACTGCATAAAAATCAAAGTCTGTATTAGCTTTCACAAAATTGTAAGCATCATTAGGCAACAATATCCCATCACTGAGAGATGTGTGGGTATGCATGTGACCTTTGAACAGTGAAGCTCCTAAGTACTTAGCTCTATCTTTTTTAGAAACACCATCTTCTGAAGACGCCGCGAATACATTAATGCCGTAACAAAGACTAACAACCCCCGCAATGAAACAAGCCATCACAATAAAAGGCAGATTTCTTCTTTGGGACTTCAATTAAAATCCTCTCCTTTTTCAGCTAAAAGTACGTGTTCAAAAAGTCGGATTTTCAGCACCGAGAAGGTTGGATGAAGCTAGGGACTGAGGAGCGGAGCGTACGTTTGAGTACGTGAGCACCCGAAAGCCCTGCTGAATTCAAGATTCGATGCCGAGTTACTTCTTGACTCACTTCGTGATCAAAAGACGACTTTTTGAACAACCTCTTAAATGGTAATACAGGTGTCTGATAAACAAACAGCCCTTAAACCAAAAAAGCAGTCTGAAGGCTGTTCATATCATCTATCTTGTTAATCACAGTCGCAACAATCGCTTTATGATAGGTGCTAGCGATTTTGCCATGCGCAAAAATCCGAGGTCCGTTGGATGTGTCCCGTCAACCGTACAATCATTGACGAAATCATCGCCTAGCAGCTTAAAGCCGTCAACGAAATGGATATTACGGTCTCCTTCTGTCCGCCTCTGTTCAACGTTCTCTATCTGAATCAGCCTGCGGCGATCATTAAGCTCCCTTCTCTCCATATAGAACTGGTCTTCGGCAGTACTAATCCTAGAGACTACTAATATAGGAACTTCGGGATGTCGCTCTCTCAAAATTTCGATGAAGGCAGGCAGCGTTCGTGCGATGTTTCCGGCCTCGCCCGTATTCCCTTCATAATCAAGAATGAATAGCCTCGGATCATCGATTTCCGACATGATATGCGCGAGCTCCGGCTCGCCCTTTCCATTCCCTGAGAAGCCAAGATTTACGAACTCCACCGGAATCATACGGCTGAGAATATTAGAATAAGCCATACCCGGCCGGGAGGCGCATCCCCCTTGCGTAATCGAAGTTCCATATATAATGACGGGTCTACTGCTTGCATAGGCAGGTGCCTCGCTTATGACAGCATCCTTATCTACACCGATCCACACCTCCTCTACCCCTTGGTAGAGAGGCATGTTTAAGGTGACGGCCACATCTTTTTTTGTATCCCACTGATAAAGCTGTGATTCATATTCACTTTCCGTTGGCTTGAATTTAGCCGTGGTGATAAAGCTCTGCTCTCCCGGCTCTCCAAGATAGCAGTCAACCCCGCACTGCCCGGTAGGCGGCATATGATACATATTGGCCGGTCCGGCAAGACGCATCCTTATGACAAGCCTTGAGGAATTGGTGCGAAAGCGAATTTGCCCGCCTGCCGTACAATAAGCAAGCGTATCAACTGCGGGCGGCAAGACAGCCCCGGAAGCCAAGGGCAGGCGTCTGTAAATTCCATCCTGCGCAAGCCAAGGGAAGCCCGCGATGTGAAAGGGCGCCTCAAGCGGAGAATGCCATCTCAACTGTTCGCCATTTGTTGTCTCCGGGTATATAGTTCCGCCCAGTTGATCTAAGTTTATCTCTTTCGATTGAACGGCCATCTATTTCCACTCCCTCACTATATTTACTAGAATACGTTTACTGCGTTTACTCCATTTGGAATACATATTTCCGAATCGCCTGAGCAACGCCGTCCTCGTTGTTGGTAGCCGTGATTACGTCCGCTATGGATTTGATATGCTCTTCGCCGTTGGCCATCGCCACACCGAGACCTGCTGCCTTCAGCAGCTTCGCGTCATTATCACTGTCTCCCATAGCAATTACATCGGACATAGACAAGCCCAGCATCTGGCAAATCTCGCGCACTCCGCTTTCCTTTGTAATGCCTTTAACTGAAATCTCCATATTAATAGGGGCCGAACGGGTAACTTCGAGCGTACCCCAACTGAGCAGCTCTTCCTTAATTTCCGCGAGCCTCTGTTGATCATTGCTGCCGATCCCGAATTTCATCCAATCCCGTTCAAGCATCTCAGGCGTCCAATCCTTGTCGCCCGTCAGGCTTTCCACGCTGTAGCCCCAATACCACTCGCCCTGTTCAGCAGCAATGGCGTGAATGCGGCGGATCGTGTCCCGAGGAATAAAGACGCGTTTACTAAGCCTGCCCGGTCCCTCCCAAACTTCTGCACCATTGAGCAGCACCATCGGGGAATTGAGCCCAAGCTCGTCCCAGAAGCCCTTTGCAGTTTGCAAGCCTCTTCCGGTGGAAAACATCACCTTAACACCGTGATCTATTGCATATTGAAGCCACTTTTTGGTCTCTTCCGTAATGTGCTTTTCATCCGTCAGAAGAGTTCCGTCGAGATCCAATGCAATCAGCTTATATTTCGACTTCACTTGCTGCACAGTATTCATCCCTTCACCGCTCCCATTGTCGCGCCTTCCATAAGAAGTTTTTGGAATAAGATATAAATAATAATGGACGGTACCATCGCAATGGTTACACCGGCAAACAAAGTTACCCAATCCGCAGTATACTCCATTTGCTTATTTGCAGAATACATTTGCACCGCAATGGGGTATTTCTTTGGGTCGCTCAAATAGATGAACGGCGCTAAGAAATTGTTATAGAACCCTAGGAACTTGAATACGCCAACGGTTACAATTCCCGGTGTAGACAAAGGGACAATAACTCGCCAAAACTTTTGGAATAATGTAGCCCCATCCATCGTTGCGCTCTCCTCAAGCTCCATCGGCAGAGAGCTCATAAACCCTCCGAGCAGCATAAGGTAGAACACGCTTTCACCCAAACTAGACAGGAGAATTAATCCCGTCAAGCTATTCGTCAAACTCAGTTCCCGCATAATGACATACTGGGGAACAAGCGCATTGATGCCAGGCAGGAACAGGGACAACATAATCAAACCCCAAATCAATTTTCTTCCTTTGAACTGCATTCGAGTAAGCGCATAGGCGTTAAGTGTCGTGAAGAACAGTCCAAGCACCAGACTTCCGCCAACATAATAAAGGGTATTCAAGAGTGATTGCCCAAAACCATATTGATTCCAAGCCTTCGAATAATTCTGCAACCTTAGTTCAGAAGGCAGCGCCCATATATCTTTAAAAAACTCAGGATTGCTTTTTAACGATTCATAGATAACCCAGATTAAAGGAAATATTATAGTCAGCGACCAGGCATACAGCACCAGACGCCACACAATGTCCATTAACGTTCGTTTTTCCTTCAAACATATCCCTCCGAACCTTCATATGGAAACTAATACTCGTAGCCTTTGTTCGGCACAAATTTATCGATTAACAGCTTTGCCGTTACTAATATGACGAATAGAATCATACCGACTGCGGAAGCGTAGCCGTAATTCCGATATTCTACGCCAAAAGCTAAGTTAAACATGTAGAGGCCAACGACGTCCGTCGACCCGAATGGCCCCCCATTCGTCATAATGAGGATGATTTCGAAGCCCTTCATTGTGCCGACGACAAGGAACAAAGCGCTAACGCGGATAATTGGCGTAACGAGCGGCATTGTAATTCTAAACAAGCGTGTCATATGTCCGGCGCCTTCAAGAATCGCCGCCTCGTACAATGACTTTGGAATCCCCAGCATCGCATTGGCAAAGATAATGACGTACAAGCCGACGCCGCCCCAAACCCATGCCGGGATAATGGATGCAAGCGCCGTGCTTTCATTGCCCAGCCAATAGAAATTTCCGGTATCAATTCCAACAAACTTTAGAATCCCATTCAGCAAACCGTAAGATCCGTCATAAATGAAAGCCCAGAGGAGAGCAACTACGACCGTAGATAAAACGTTCGGGAAGAAAAACAATACCTTCAAAAATTTATTTTCTTTATACGTTTTATTGGTAATTAAATAGGCAAGCATCAAAGAGATGATAATAACAAAGAAAGGCACTGTTATCATAAGAATCAAGTTGTGGGTAAGCGCACGCCACACATATTTATCTTGGAATGCGGTGACGAAATTGGACAGCCCGACAAACGTTGCATCCGTAAACCCGTCCCAATTGAGCAGCGCATAATAAACGGATAGAATGTTCGGAAACAACGTAAACAGCAAATAGCCGCCAAAGGGAGGCACGATGGCTATGAACAGAAATATCCACTTCTGCGTATTCGCTTTATCTAGACCCATAAGCTTGCGCATAGGGGTCTTTAGTGTCGTCACAACGGTTGAATCAGACACAAGAGGTCAACTCCTATCTTACTGGACGTTTATAAGTCGCTTTCAGTGTGAAGCCTATAGGATCTCAGAAGTTAAAACGGAAGAGCGGAGATGAATCTTCCCCGCTCCAACACGTCTTATTATTTCTTTTCAGCCTCTAGAGCTTTCTTCAGCAGCTCTTCAGCTTGCTCCAGAATCGGTTTCGGATCCTGCATACCCATAGCAAATTTCACAATATTCTCATTCATTAATTTTTCTGCTTGAGCAAGATTCGGATCGGAAATGTTGATAGACCGGCTTGCTTTAAAAGTCTGAGCATTATTATCTGCAATGTACTTCAGAACAGATTGAGCAGAGCTGGAAAGGTTAGCCGCTCTGGCAGAATCTTCTGTCAAATCCTTGCGCATTGGCAAAGCGCCTGCTTTTTCGGCAGCAAATTGTTGATTTTCAAGCGTAACCAGCCATGCGATCAATTCTTTGGCCCACTTTTTGTTCAGTTCCGGCTTAGCTGCCCAGATATAGTTGAAGTTTGAAGTTCCGCTTCGAATCCAAAGCGTTTGCTTGGTGTTATCTCTGAAAGGAACAGCCATGAAGCCCCAATCGAAATCCTCAGGCGTTGCTTCCTTCATCTCATTCTCAACATGTGTCCCAGTCGATACCATAGCAGCTTGCCCCTGAATAACCTGCATTTGCGATTGCGTATGGTTCAATGCCGGAAGTCCTTCTGCAAAATATCCTAGCTTGCCAAGCTCATAGAAGCGCATCCAGGTTTCAACCGTCTCTGGATTTGTGTATTGCGGCAGACCATAAGTTCTGTAATTGTCGATAAATTCATCGACATGGCCATTGATATCAGCCAGTTCAAAATTTTTGGCTGTTCCGAAAGCCCAGTTATGGTAGCTTGGATGAATGCCCGGGAACGTAATTGGAGCAATGCCGTCCGCTTTAATGTCTGCTAGAAGTGCTTTAAATTCGTCCCATGTGTTCGGGTTTTGGTTCCAGCCATGCTCTTCGAATAGCTTTTTGTTAAAAAACAACCCGCCAAAGCTGCTCGCCGTAGTAAATTCATACCTTTTCCCATTGATCAGCGGCGTTGACTCGTACATACCAGGCATCATAAGATCCTTGACCTTTTTATCCGGTACGTCTGGAAGAGGGAATTCCCAAATGTCATCCATGGGTTCAAGCTTACCGGCTTCAGCGAGCCCAATAATACCTCCAGACGGCTCTGTATTGAATAGATCAAACATGTCATTATCATTGCCTGCCGAGATTTTTGTAGAAAGAATCGTCTTCATATCAGCTGAAGCCGTGATGTCTATTTTGACATTGGGATACTTGGCTGTGAACGATTCAACTGCATAATCGAACCACTCCCGGCCATATCCTCCTACAAAGAAGCCTACCTTTAGCGTTACTTCCTCATTCTTCGGCAATCCATTCTCATAAACATCTACTTCAGCAGATACACCCGCCTTATCCGAACCAGCAGGAGTTGTACTTGGGCTAGCCTCGTTCTTTCCGCTGTTTCCACCGCAACCAGCCAGCATTGTTAAAGATAATAGCGCTGCAACACCCGTGCTCATGAATCGTTTCATTTTTCCATTAAACATTATTTCGCTCCCCCGTTAATTAATAAATAAATTGGATTAACTATTTAAGGATAACTATGTTTTGTTAATCAGCAATCAAATCAGGGTAAATAATTTGTAAATAGATACTGGCTATATCCTCTGGAGCCTCACCTCCTATATGCACTGTAAACGCTTACATATTAATTACTAATTGGCCCGTTGTCAACCCTTTTATCAATTGTTTTGATCATTAATCACTCTCTTAATAATGGGAAGAGTTAATCGAAATGCCCGAATTTCCAAAAATGATAATTTCATCTGAAATCCCACAATGCTTCTAAGGCTTCGATTAGCGCAGAAACCGCCTTTTATGCCAAGACGATGCATAATATACTTCGTGCGGCGGATATGAAATAAATTTGTTATGATAATAAAAGATTTTAGCTGGTATTGCTCCATCAATTGCTTACTAAAGATTAAATTTTGAACGGTGTTGTATGACTTGTCTTCTTTTAATAGTCTTTTTGCCGGAACACCCTTCTCAACCAGGTACTTCTTCATCAGCTCCGCTTCCGAGTGACGTGAACCAACCGCTCCCCCCGATACAATGATATATTTGTACCCATACTGCCGAAATAGTTTGTAAGCCTCATCCAGTCTTTCCTTAAGCAAAGGGTGTATTCGACCGTCTTTAGATACATAGCCAAGTACAATAAGTGCATCTGCCTTACCAGGTTTCAACATAACTGCATGCAACCAGCATATGTAAGTCAGCACCGCCATCGTCGCTATTGCAATTATCCATCCAATCCATGCCATTATTTGCTCCTCTAGGCGTCAATTTGTTATGTTTAATCAAATCAGTTTACAAATATAATATCTTTTTTTATCATAATGTCAATACAATCGGTTTTGTTTTTTTAGTATTTTTGGATTAAGAGTTTTCGTATGGACTGCATCATACTGCATAAAACCGCCATTTATCGTCGTTTTTTTGAAAATTCATAAGGAATGTTAGTTGAATTTAACTAACTTGCAACTTTTATTCGCCTTGTATTAATGCTACACTTGAAGCAAAGTATGTTCCTAATTTATCAAATGTTTTGAATCTATATTATATAAAAACGTTGTTGGAAAGAGGATGCATATCGTGAGTGATTCGGTCAAACCAACTAGTCATATGTTATTAAAATCAATTAATCAGCAGAAGGTTCTTTTTCTCATTTATTCAGAAGGGCCGATCTCTCGCGTAGAGCTTGCGGAAAAGACTGGACTAAGCAGACAAACGGTAACCAATATCGTTAATCGCCTGTTGAAGGAAAAAATAATCGTGACAGGGGAGCTTATCGACCTGGAGGCAGGCAGCGGAAGGAAACGAGTCGGCCTTCATATCAACAGCGGCCACTTTTATGCCATCGGGCTTGAGCTCGCCAGCAAATACATTCGCGGAAAAGTGTACAACCTGCGTCAAGAGGCTGTCGCATCAGCAGAACGCACGAGCAACAAATATGGTTCTATAGATGTGCTGATGCAGCTGTTACATGAAGTTATTGATGAGCTGCTCACCCAGGTGCCCAACACCTCCAAAGTAAAAGGGATCGGAATCAGTATGCAGGGCCTGGTAGATTCTCCGCATGGCATCGTTCTGCGAACACCCGGCATAGGCGTTCATCGCCTGCCACTCAAGCAGCTGCTTGAAGACAAATATAACATCCCCGTGTATATCGAGAACGATGTCAATCTTCTCTCTGTCAACGAGAATATGAACGGCTCCTTGAAGGAATCCAATAACAATATCACCATTAAGTTTGATTATGGTACAGGCGGCGCAATCGTCCATAATAAACAAATTATAGCAGGATCAAGCTTTGTTGCAGGTGAATTCGGGCATTATAAAGGCTTCTATGGAGAAGATGCCTATCCATGCCATTGCGGCAGATCCGGATGCTTAACGACGCTGGCTTCCAGCAGCGGACTTAGTGTTTCCATCAAATGCACACTAGAGGAGTTCGCAGAAGGCATAAGAACTGGAGATCCTAAGTTCCTTAGTTTATACGAAAAAATTGTTGATGGCATCGCGACCGCCGTTACCAATATCATTACATTTATAAATCCAGACAGTCTGCTTATGACTGGCCGAGTCATTCCTACCATCAGTCCCGAAATGTTCAACGAGATTAAAGCTAGAGTGATGCACCAGTTGCCTGTGACAGTTAACAACGTACAATTGATCCACCTTCATAACAAACCGGATGAAACAAAGCTTGCTGCCGGGTTAGTTATTAAACGTGCATTTGAAATACCTCTGGATACTTTATCTCTTTAATACGACGGATTAAACCATACTGGAACGGTTCATCTCTGACTTAGAATGAGCCGTTTTACTTTTTACAATCGGCATAACTTTAGACGTACATTTCGCATGAAAGTGAAATGACCAATGTCAGTGGGAAATGGGAGGCTCGTTGAATCTTAATTTGTACGGTTCAGTTTAACAGGGATATCGGCGAAAAAAGAAGGAGCATGCCGCGGCAGCTCCTTCTTTCTCAATTACGTTCGCTATGCATCAAATTCCACTCCGTATTTATCGAAGATGGCCTTGTATTTATTTTTGAATATGGTCCATCGATTTTCTGCTCCGTACTTTTCCTGCAAAGCTTTCAAATAATGTCTGGCGGCTGCTATATCATTAGAACGTAATAGCAAATGAAAGCTCTCTTCGCCCAGATGTAAAAATGGACCTGAAATGTAATAATCAACGATGAATCTGGCACTGGTCATCGTATCATAGAAATGAATAACCTCTTCTAATCCTCTTAGCAACGTCTCTCTTAAATCATCCATATTCGTATCGGGAGTGATTGAAAATCGATCTGGAACAGACTCAACAATTTGCTCCATTCTTGCTCTGAAGTGACATTCCGTTTCTTTGGGCGCCGTCAGAATCTCTCTCGATTGGATCCGTACCAACTCCGCTGCATAAATACCGCAGTTCACGTAAAACATGACATTATCCGCTGAACTACCAGAGGATTTTTGGAAATTGAACATGTAAATGAGGCTATCTGCTATTTTATTGAAATTCAAACTCTTCTTTGCGAAGCCATGTTTGGAAAGTAACGACTTTACATCCTGCTTAATTAGAGCATTAAAGAGTTGCTGCAACATGATCCCTCCTAAAAGATTGCAAATTCATGATGCTTTTGTCAAAGGCGCTTATTTTACTCCGCCGCTTCCGCCAGCCATGCTTGCATAGCCGGGGATTCCGCCCGATTCAGGCGCAGGGCGATATCGGTATTGATCTCATCCGGCGGCATGACTTCGACAAGGACGCATACAGACTCTCGCGGTTGATTCAGGGCAAACACGCCTTCATTGTCGAGCATTTTCATCGCCAGTTCCATGGCCATCAGTCTAGCATCAAACTTCCAATCGCTTTCGTCATCCCCTAGTTCCGCAATGGAAGGGCGCTCGAAAAACCGTTGTTTCACGCGATCAAAATTCTCGTCTCCGTAACAACTATAGGGCGAATCGGCATAGGACCATTTGATGAGTTCCGCCATCGTCGATCCCGGCGTGCCGCTTTCTTCTCCTTGCCTGGCCACTTCCGCCTCCAAAGCCTCCCACGACCAGGCCGAGATGCTTGGCGCATGTCCCTCGCCGGTCGTATATAGCGTGCAGTAATAGTAACGTTCGCCATTTTCAAAAAGAGCGCGAAAAGACGCTCTGGCCGCATCGGCGATCTCTGTCGCCAGTGCCTCTATTTCTTTCGTCGGTTTCATGACCACGGCCCTCCGTTTTCGTTCGTTGATCAGCCCATAAACAAAGTAGAGATCCTCAAACGCAATAACGCCGTCATCCAATTAAAATCGGTTGGCTTGGAACCTCTGTAATATTTCATTTGAGAACTCTTCGAATGAGTCCGCAATAACCTCTTGATAACTCATGCCGGAGTGATATTTAAAGATTTGTCCCGAAATGCCGTTTCTCCCCGGATTTAAATCCAGAATTAAATGCGAGGATGCTTCGATCGGGATATCCGGGAATCGACAAAAAGGAATTGTAACCGAGAAACGGCACACGCTCCTGTTGTCCATTCCATGTAGACAGATAATCGCGAAAATGACTCGGTAGCTGTACGTTTAATGTGCTTTCCAAGAGGTTGATGTCTTCCTCTGTGGCAGGAGGGTTCACCGTAGAAAAAATCGGTTGCGATATCGTAAACACCTGAATGTGCCTGTTGTCAGCATTTCACGTGAAGAGGCAGACGCCTACTTCGGCTTCCTCAGCACACTTACAGCACTCGATATCCCGAGATCAAGCGTTACAACTCAGGAACTTCTGGGGTGGCAGCCTGTGTAACCTGCACTGATCCCCGACCTCAAACATTCTCACTACTTCAATAACTGATTCGAATGCTCCCGTAAATCCTAGTCAAAGGTACGGGAGCATGTTTCATAAGGGGCAAAAGACAGGCGTAAGATTTAAACTCACTAAAAATTTTAGTGTAAACTGTAAGCCTCATTTAAACCGCCATTCGATAACCGGATGAGCGTTTTTTACATACTATTTCTCCTGCTCCTTTATCACCTGCTCAATCCCCAACAGAATCAGCTTCAAGCCGAACTCAAACGCCCCGTCGGTCCCCATCAGCTCAAACAGACGGCTTTTGTACATCCGCCGGAAAAGTCCCGCTTCTGTCTCGCTCATAGAGTCTAGAAGACGGATCATTTCTTCGCTACGAAGCATTCCCTGGTCCTTAAGGATAGCGGAGATATTGCGCTCATGCTGATAATCGTCCAGAACGAAGTAGTAGACATAGTTAACAAACGTAGTAATGACTTGCATTTTCTGCTCTTGCTCAAGCGGCGTCGATTCCACGCAGAGCATCATCCGGTTGGTAAACCGGATGATGTCCGGTTCATGGGGTAGCGTCATCATCATGAGCTGTGTAGAGCAGGGATACCGGCTGAGCACGCTCCGTACCGTTCCCGCAAGCCCCGTCAGCTGCTCCTTCCAGTCTCCCTCGGAGTGAAACTCCTCCAGAATGATTTTCGATACCTGATTGGCCAGACGCTGGTAGAGATTCTGCTTGCTCTGGAAGTACCAGTACAGAGAGGGAGCCTGAATTCCCAGCCGGTTGGCCAGTCGTCTCATGCTGAATTTCTCGATCCCCCCCTCCCCCAGAAGCTCCCAAGAAGCTTCCAAAATCTTATCCTCCGAAATCTGTGACTGCTGTTTTTGTTTTTTCATAAATATCCGCCCTTTTATCTAACAGTGTAAGTTTATGCTTTACAGGTTCATAGGTCCATGTTATCATCTAACACTGTAAGGTACAACCTAACACTGTTAGATTGTTATAAGGGAAGGATTCTTCATGAAGCAACCAACAAGATTTTGATCTTTATTACCCCTCATGATCGGTGATCTTTTCGGCAATGAGACGGTGATTTCGACAACAATGCCTACTATTATCAGGTAGCTGCCTGAAAAGATGCTGTACAGCTGGGTACCGGCCCCTGTGATGGAAAGAAGGGTTGAATGTTTAGTTCGTGTTCTAGGTAATTTTGAAGACCAAAATAAATGAAGAAAGTGGTGACCCGCATGGATACAGAAAACCTCCATTACTTTGAAAAAGCACCGGTCGCAAAAGCCGTAGCTCACTTCGCTGTACCGATGATGCTAGGCACGTCAATGAGTGTCATATATTCCATCTTGAATGCCTATTTCCTTGGTACACTCCACAATACTGCCATGTTAACCGCACTCGCACTAACCTTGCCGTTATTCGCGGTCATTATGGCGCTAGGCAACTTGATTGGCATGGGTAGCGGTACATTCATCTCCCGGCTGCTAGGAGAGAAAAAAAATGACGATGTTAAGCATGTGTCTTCATTCGCCTTTTACAGCAGTTTAGTTCTCGGTTTAATCGTGATGGCCATCGGCCTCCCGTTGATCGATCCAATCGTGCATGGCCTGGGGGCAACGCCAGACTCTTTCGGATTCACGAAGGACTATGTCACGATTATGCTTATTGGTTCACCTATCGTCGTATTATTTTTCTCGCTGGAGAATATCGTGCGCTCAGAAGGCGCAGCAATCACGTCGATGATTGGTATGATTCTCAGTGTTGTCGTAAATATTATTCTTGATGCACTAGCCATCTTCGTCTTCCATTTGGGCGTGATCGGCGTTGCGTCTGCCACGGTCATCTCTAACCTGGTTGCAAGTGCATTTTATGCCTTCCATATGGGATATAAGAGCCAATTCCTAACTGTCTCCGTAAAATGGTTCAAGGCTACCAAGGACATTCTGAGCAATGTATTTAAAATCGGAGTTCCCGTCTTTGTTATGAGTATCTTCTTGGGTGCAATGTCCCTCATCGTGAACCATTTTCTTGTCGAATATGGGGAGCAGGCTATAGCGGGGTACGGAATTTCATCACGTTTATTGCAATTTCCTGAGTTTATTCTGATGGGCTTATGTGAGGGAGTCGTACCGTTGATTGCCTTCTCTTTTACAGCGAATAAATTACGCATGAAGCAAACTATTGGGTTTACGATTAAAGCGATTGTGGCGTTAGCAGTCGTGTTCGGCGTCATCGTCTATCTGATTTCCGACCATTTAATTGGTTTATTTACGAAGGACCCGCAATTAATTCAAATGGGAAGCTACATTCTACATGTGACATTCGTATCCCTGTTCATTTCAGGAATGACCACGTTGTTTACGGGGATCTTTCAAGCAACAGCGCAAGGAACCGCCGCGTTTATTATGTCAGTAATTCAAGGAATTACTCTAATTCCTGTGCTATTTATCGCCAATCGAATGAACGGCTTCCACGGGGTGGTCTGGTCGCTCGTCATTGCGGATGTCGTCGCGTTCCTTGTTGGAGCCATCATGTTGTACGTTCTGCGGAATAAATTGCAACCGGATTTGGGAGAAGTTAGTACAGTAGAAAACATATAACACGCAAAAAGGCAGGATAAGGGCACTCCCCGATCCTGCCTTCTTTAGGTACATGGACTGGGAATAGGCAATTCATGTGATTTTCCATATAGGATTCATTATAGAAATCGGTGTGGATTTTACAGTTTTGTGCCGGATGACTACATTCGACAAAATAGCGCCCAAAATGTCCGTTAATTCCTTGCCTGGTGAGTGTTCACGGGGGTTTGCGGATGCATGGCGAGGGCTTGGTGAATGCTTGCGCATGATATTGACCGGCTGGAGAGAAGTAACGTGGAAAAACCGCAGAAAAGGGAATGCATAGGGGGCAGAGCTCCTCCCATATGCATTCCCTTCATCGTCATACATTAAGATTTACCTCGTCAAAAGACTTCGCAAGGCGTTTTTCTTGTTTACCACATACTCCTACTTCTACTCATCTGCGCCGATGTTCACAGCGGCCCCTTGCACTCTTGGCTGCCCGTCAATGTCCTGGGTTCCGATGATGGCGGTATCCGTCGATCCGGCATCGATGCGAATTGGTGGTTATCTTCTTTTAAAAATATGCTCTCTATGTGTTTGCTCCAACATTTTCTTTATTTTTTCATCGACAAGTTTAGCAATAGATTTGGAATCCATTCTGCATATTCGATAAAAGTCTACAATATAGCTCCCTAGACCTTATAACCGTCAGCCCTCTTTCTCTACAAAATGCCGCCCCACGGAGTAATATTCATCCTTATTCACGGCATCGTCCAGCCACTTCATCAGCTTTACCCCGTCCTGTTCGGCTGTGTAAAAATGATTTAATGGGGAGAGTGTATGTGGTGTCCTGCCCGTCTTCTCGTTAAGACCGTAATCCGTGATGTAATAATAGTAGCCTGGCAATCCTTCAGTTAGCTCTCCGGCAGATTGCAGCATGCGGGCCGACCAGCGATGCACATATTCGCCATCATCCAAAACGTCACCATTCGCCTGGGGAGCCATGCCGATTAAATAAACTTGTTGAACCGGCCCCGTCGACCAAGCGAAAAAGGACCATAACATAAGCAGAGGTAACACAATCATGGACGAATGGGAGAACGCCGTCAGTAAAAACAATACTCCGGAATGAAAGAGCAAGCCTCCAATCATCGTTCGAGGGATACCCCATCTATCTGCACCGTAGCCGCCAACTTGGGAGCCTATGAGACTGGCCAGCCCAAACGCAAACAACCCGACGTTTACCATCCCTTCGCTCATCCCCGTAATGTCCAAAAGAAACGGCGTTATATAGGTGTACAGCATCGTATAGCCCAATATCCAGAAAAAACTGATGGAAAGCGCGACAGTGATTCGGGGGCTCTTTAATAAGGCGAGCTGTTCCCGAATAGGAACGGGAGCCTCTCCTTCCGATTTCGGAATTGTCACCAAAAGGACCAACATCGCGACCAAACTCAGGGCTCCGACTCCCGTGAAGATGATTTTCCAATCATGTGAGCCCGCAATGATCCTCCCAAGCGGGACCCCTAGAATAAGTGCGAGGTTAAAGCCCACTAGAACCGTGGCGATAGCGCTACCCTGTTTTCCAGGATGAGATATTTTGGCGGCAACCGTCAGGGCGACGACCATAAATACCCCCGTGCTGATCGCCAAAATAATTCTTGCTCCGAGCAGCATGCCGTAGCCTGTAGTTGTGACAGTGATCAAATTCCCAACGAAAAATAATCCCAAAGCCGACAGCATAAGCTTTCTTCGATCCATTTTTGCCGTGAGTGCAATAAGAATAGGGGTGCCGATGGCATAAGCAAGCGAGTAGACCGTAATCAACTGCCCGGCCGCCGCTACCGACACTCCAATATCACTTGCAAGCATAACCAAAATGCCAGCAATCACAAACTCCGAAGTTCCGACTAAAAAGCTGACAATGGCCAGAATATAAATTTTCCATGAATTCCCCATCTATTTCTCCTCTTCCCATTTCAACAGATCTAAATCTATAGAAGTCATATTTAAAAAATAATGCTCGATTCGCCGACTTCATTTCTCGGCTCAATCAAGCCTCCTCGTTCCAAGCGTTCGTACTCTGCTTTAAGCGTTATGGCCTTACGTCTGACGGGCGAGCTCCTTACGGACAATCGGCGCTACTTTGGTGCCGAGAAGCTCAATCGTCCGCAGCAAGTCGCGATGCGGTAATGAACTGAAATCGTTGTACATCATGAATTGAGTCAAGCCTAGGTTCTTATGCAGCAGCACGATCTTCTCTGCGACATATTCGGGATCTCCGACATAAAGAGCGCCGTTAAGGCTGCGGGCTGAATCGTACGAGTCACGTGTATAAGGAGACCCGCCTCGTTCCCGGCCAATTTGGTTCATTTGCTCGGCCATGACAGGATAATACCGCTTAGCTGCCTCTTTTGTCGTATCCAAAATAAAGCCATGCGAATGCGTAGCAATTTGCAGCTTATTCGGATCGTGACCGGCTTTCACGGCGGCCTCTTTATAAAGCTCCACCAAGGGTGCAAATCTTTGCGGCTCCCCTCCCAGGATAGAGAAGGCAATCGGAAATCCCAGCAAACCGGCCCGAACAGCTGATTCCGGGTTGCCGCCCGTACCGATCCAGACAGGCAAAGGCTTCTGCTGTGCACGAGGATAGATTCCCATGTTGTCAATCGCCGGGCGATGACCGCCGCGCCAGGTCACCTTTTCGGAGGCCCGAATCTTTAACAGCAGTTCCAGTTTATCTTCAAACAATTCCTCGTAATCTCTTAGGTCATAGCCGAATAGCGGAAACGATTCGATGAGCGATCCCCGTCCAGCCATGATCTCCGCTCGCCCGTTCGATAGACCGTCCAGCGTTGCAAAGTCCTGGTACACCCGCACCGGATCATCCGAAGATAGCACCGTCACTGCGCTCGAGAGCCGGATCCGCTTCGTTGTAGCGGCAGCGGCGGCCAGAATGACAGCTGGCGACGAGCTAGTATAGTCAATTCGATGGTGCTCGCCGACGGCATAGACGTCGAGGCCAACTTGATCTGCTAATTGCATCTCTTCGACCGCTTGGCGCAGCCTCTCGGCATGTGAGACACCGCCATTTCGGGGATTTGCATGGAGGAATGTACTCATTCCAATCTCCATCGTATTCGTTTGATCGCTCATAGTCATTCTCTCCTTCTTAATCGACTCGTTCGCTAAAACTTCATAAGTATAAGTCCTATCATTTCCATTGTTCTAAATATATCGAAGTGATTTTCAAAAAAATTACGCCAACAAAAAGGGCGCAAATTTTTCTGCTATTTCTCGATTGACGTTATAGTGAATATACGATCCATTCTTGCGAGAATCAATCAAGCCAGAGTCCGTCAATTGCTTCAAATGATGCGATAGCGTCGAGCCTGCAACCGACTCAAGCCTTTCACCGACAGCGGTGAAGCATAAATTGCTCTCTTTCGCGAGCAGTAGAGCGATTTTCAGCCGGGTTGGTTCCCCCAAAGCTTTATACACTTTAACCGCTTGCCCGATATCTTCTTGATTTTCTCCCATTATAATCACCTCCCCGTATCCCTTCATCAGTTCTATAACTATCGAAATCAATATTAGCACCAAGCCATTCAAAAGTAAAGGGGAGCATTACTTTAGTAGCACAGGTAAGAATGGCTATGACTACGCCTACGTGTACCCCGTGAACAAAGTACTGCAAGCAGGCGTGTTAATTTAAGATTTATATTGCACTAAAAAGCAAAAAGAGGATTTACGAATAATTTAACGATTTGAAGTGACCATAACTCCATTAACTTATCTCTTAGGGGGGATATTGTTCTATGCAATGGTTTTAATCATTTATATTATTATTTCACTACTTGACATGTGAATATGTTATCGGTATGATGTGAATGAATTCACACTTCACATTAAGGAGTAATCTATGCCAAAAAATTCGTTCTTTCGTTTAGATGAAGCAAGGCGCGAGGAAATATCTAATAGCGCTATGCATCTTTTTGTTGATAATCTTTACGAGGATATAACTATGAAGATGGTTTTGGATCGTTTGTCCATGCACCCCGGAACATTTTATCGGTATTTTGAAGACAAAGATGACCTTTATTGTCTCTTAGTACGTAATGTCACCCAGAAAAGAGCTGCGTATTTTAATAACAGTAATGAAGATTCCCTTTACCGGTTTTTTCTTGCAGGTTTATTTAGTAATGTTAATGGCACTGTGACCGAGCCGCTGAATGAGTTGGAAATCAAACTCACTAAAACATTTTTAAACATTCCTGAGAACACTTTGCTTAAAGTATATCTGAATGTGCTAAAGGGCGAGTCATTCCCCTTGATCAAGGACATTTTACGCCGAATGAGGGTTGATGGATATCTCCGACCTGATATTGACGACGACCTGATTTCTTTTATGTTTGAGTCAATGCAGTTTAATTTAGTCATGTTTTTTAGGGAATTCGATATTAAGGACTCTACGCTGCAACATAAGCTTAGCAAGTACTTTGCTGACTTTATGAGTCATGGGCTGCTTGAAGATCATAAATATTCTGAAATGGTTAGCGATCTCAAGAAAGCCAAGGAGTAGGTATGATTTCTGAAGATAGGATGTAATCGTTTCACCGTTTTGAAAAGCGCTCATAGCGCAATGTATGTATTTCACATTCGCCACTTTTAAGGGGGAACAAGAAAATGAAAACTTATGACGCATTTCCAGAACCAATTGGCGGCTATACTGTCGGTCGAACCCAGATGGATTTTGAGTACACGGCATCAGATCACTCAAAAAGAGAACTGACGGCGTTTGTGTACTATCCGTCCGACAGTAGCGAAGGTAAGACTACATCAACGTACATGTTTCCTGAGGTCTACGAAATGTTTAATGAGCAGCCACTTATCACTGCGTTGAAGGATGTTTTCTCTATAGATATCAAGACCCAGTGTTACGACGACCTTGCTCTCTCCGGGAAGGAAAAGCGCTATCCGGTGTTATTCTATGTTTGCGGCGGGGGCGGTTCTCCAGAATGGGGTACAGTGATCTGTACAGACTTGGCAAGCATGGGATATGTTGTGGTAAGCATCGGCCATCAGAATAGCACGATGTATAAGCGTAAAGATGGGCGCCTGTTTAATGTATCAAAGGATTTTTCGGATGTCATTATGGCGTTTTCTGAAGATCCGGAGATGCTGGCGTTGGCTGGTAAGATGGAGATGCGGCCTGACGATGAAACTGCCATTGAGATGTGCCGTAACGTGCTTACACTGCCGATACTTGCCAAGGTAACAGAGTATAGTGAATTACAGGCAGAAGATGTAAGGTATGTAGCCGATTATCTTTACAAACTGGACTCTGGAGAACTGAATTCCATCTTTAAGGGCAGGTTGTTGCTTGACATCGGCATGGGCATAGTCGGACATTCTTATGGAGGGCTTACGACGGCGATTGTTTGCCGGGACGACGACCGGTTCGCCTGCGGGATTGGCTTGGATAGCGGTGCGTTCGGCCTTCTCGACAGCGACCTTAAGAAACCCTTCTTGCTACTGTTTTGTGAACCTAACTATAACATGAATGCGATAATTGGCGCTAACAATAGCATGGAAACCTATTATTTCTCTGTTGATCGTGTTGCGCATTTAGATTACTGCGACATCGTGTTTACCAGTGTGAATGAGGAACTCAGAGGCGAACGGGATGCTATGGAGATGCGAAATCTTGTTACAGACTATACGAAGAACTTTTTTGATCATTACTTACTGCAGAAGGCTGCAAGTGTGGAAAGTCTGGCATACGATGGCGTGGACTTGATCAAGAAGACCAGCAACAAGTGACATAACCGAGTTTGCTGATAAACGCATATCAAAGAGCTAGCCGTACAGACATTAAGCCGATAACCCTATTACGAGGTTATCGGCTCTCTCATATTTCAGGCATTGTTTTCTATTTGAAGTATCTATTTCTGTCTTAGCTTGACATCATCCCACCTAAAAAATTGAAAATGCTATTTTTAAAAATATTCATATTGAAACCTGCCATGACTATGTCCTTTCATACTTCGCTACCTGATTGCCGTCAGCCGAAATATTATGAAAATTTCTGTTCGATAAAAGTTTTAAAATACCACTGCTCACGGTACAGATGTCCTTGCAGTGCTGTTCAATATAGTACACTACTCGGCGCAGGGATAGGTTGTAATCGTTGACAGAATAAATGTCGCTTATGACTGTTTCCCCTTTATTTTGCTGAATGAGGCACTCCAACAAAAAAACACCGCTTATCATCTCTTTGCAGTTTGCAATAAGTTCTTCCTGCGATTCGCCCAAGGTAGGTGCGTCTATTTTAAATGGCGCAATGCCCTCCTTTGATGCAGGCTGTGAAAGTATTTGTGAATAAGGTTCCCTCTGCTTGTTTGAAAACTCCATATAAATGGAGCCGCATCTGTAGATAATGGAAAGGCATTAAGCGAGGGAAGAGAAAATGTATTCGTACGAAGGAGTAGGACTAGCAGATGCGTCATTGGTATTATTTTACCAGCCCTCTATACATAATCTGCCACATTATCCGATAATTATTGGTATCTCATTAGAGACAGCAATTAATTTAAAGGAGCGAGACGATGATTAGCAAAAAGTTTAAGCGGTTAAACCGAAATGGAGAGGTAAGGAATAATTCTTGGAGGAAAAAGGTGCTGCAAGTAGCACCGCTGCTCGTATGTGGAGTCATTGGATCAATTATATTTTCGGATCAAGTATCTGCTCATGGTTATATTCACTCTAGTCGTGCTGCTCTGTGCAAGGATCTAACGAACAAAAACTGCGGTCCCGTGCAATACGAGCCGCAAAGCGTGGAAGGATTAGGGACTTTCCCGGCTAAAGGGCCTGCTGATGGCCAAATTGCTGGTGCTGGTGTATTCCCACAGCTTGACGAGCAGACAGCTAGTCGCTGGAGTAAAGTAACGATGAATGGCGGCAAGAATACCATTAAGTGGACATTAACTGCACCACACGCTACGAGAGAATGGAAATATTACATCACCAAGAAAGATTGGAACCCCGACAAGCCGTTAGCTCGTGCTGATTTGGAGCTTATCGAGACGTTTAACGATGGTGGAGCCAAGCCGTCAACAACGGTTGTACACCAAATTAACGTGCCGACAGATCGCAGCGGCTATCATGTGATTCTGGGTGTATGGGAAATTGCAGATACGGTGAATGCTTTTTATCAGGTAATGGATGTGAATTTGATTAACGATGATAACGGGAATCCAAACCCAGAGGACACAACGGCACCAACGGCTCCTACTGCTGTGACATCTCCTGTACAAACGACGAACACTGTTGAATTGCGCTGGAATGCTGCTTCCGATAACGTAGGGGTTAGTCATTATGACTTATATCGTAATGGTGTGAAGGTACAGACGGTAACAGGCACATCGGTTGTCGATACAGGTTTGGAAGCAAATACATCCTACACCTATACAGTAATGGCTGTGGATGCGGCAGGCAATGTTTCCAAGGAAAGTGCTGCGATTACAGTGACAACGAAGCCAGTTCCGGTTGATGATACAACTGCTCCAACGGCACCGACATCTTTGCACACTATGGGACAGACGACCTCGACGATCAATCTAATGTGGGGCGCATCTACAGATAACGTAGGGGTGAAGCATTATGAAGTCTATCGTAATGGCGTTAAAGTACAGACGGTAACAGGTACAATGGCAACAGACAGCGGCTTGAAGCCAAACACAGAGTACACGTACTTTGTGAAGGCGGTTGATGCAGCAGGCAATGTATCGGATGGAAGCAACTCTATTACAGTGAAAACAAAAGAACAGCCAACCGGACAATTACCAGAGTGGGATTCAGCCACGGTGTATACAAGCGGAAACCGCGTTCTGTTCCAAGGCATAGAATATGAAGCGAAGTGGTGGACGCAAGGCGATCAGCCGGATACTTCTGATGCATGGAAGCTATTGAGCAGCAGCAAAACGCCAGTATGGAATGCGAACAAAGCTTACAATGGCGGAGATCGCGTCTTATATGAAGGAGTTACGTACCAAGCCAAGTGGTGGACGCAAGGCAATGTGCCTAGTAAATTAGATGTTTGGCAGGTTGTACAATAAAGAATGAAGTCCACTTTTGCAGCATAAAGAAAACGGCTTTGCCGTCCTATTGGGACAGTGAAGCCGTTTTTGTTTATTTGGACCATCCCCCTACAGAACGTCCTGATACTTCATGAGATGCGCTTCACGGAAACGATAATAGCCGCCATGACAATGATGATCCCATACAAAAATCTTGGATAATAAAGCCATCCCTTTCTTTGATACGTCTAATTAGATATATGAACTAATAAGTAGGTGAGGAGAATCGAAAATCTCGTACATAAAGCACGATCAGGTGATCACCATGCGTACATCACGCTATTTCAGCAATATGAGCAGCAATTGTATCGAACAGCCTTCGTGTACGTGAACAATCAACAGGACGCTTTGGATGTCATCCAGGAAACTGCCTATCGCTCATTCAAGCTAATTGCGACCCTGAGGGAACCAAAATATTTTAAAACGTGGTTAATCCGAATTTGTATAACTTGTGCAATCGATCTGCTTCGTAAGCGGAAAAAAGTCGTTCATCTAAAGCCCGAACACATGGATTTCGCTGTCAGTAATGAGGATTACGATGTGCCGCTCTCGATTTCATTGAAGCAATTAATTGAACAATTAGATGAGGATGAACGGAGCGTAGTCCTGCTGAGATTTTATCATGACTTCACGATCAAGGAGATCGCCGAAGTCTTGCAAATCCCTCTCGGTACCAGCAAAACGATACTATACCGCGCCTTGCATAAACTAAGGAAGGTAGTTAAGGAGGAGTCTGTATATGAGCAATAATATAAAACAAGCCATTGAGGAAATCCCTATTCCTGCAATGCTTCATGAACGAAGTTTAATGGGCATTCACCAAGCGAAAGAAGAATGGGATGCGGCATTAGCTGCTCCAAAAAAGAGGAAGCGCGTTATGAATCGAGTTGTTGCTGCTTCCTTGATCGGCGTACTCTCCATTAGCGCAGCAGTTACATTCAATCCGCATCTTTCAGCGGCAATTCAAAGGGCTCTGCAATTCATTCCAGGAATCAGTGTGGTTCGAGAGAGTAGCACAGATTCTTATATGCTGACAGAACCAGTTGATATTAAACTTAGCAATCATGACGTTACCATAACTTCTATGTTGGTTCAAAAGGATATGACGACAATTGAATTGAACGCATATACAGAGAGTTCTTTTAAGATTAATATCATAAGCGAGTCTGGTGAGGTGTACGAAAGCTCATCTGTTTCAACATATGGTAGCGGTGGCTTTTCAAAAATCACACATAAGTTCTATGGTCATGTTGATATTAAAGATTATGCACAGTTGTCTTTTGATGATTACAAGAAGGAGTTATTTACCATTCCACTTAGCAAGGTGGATAGCATTGACAGCCTAAACGCTATCGGTGATTCCATGGAAATCCATGATCTCGAGATTACGGCTATTCCAACTCCTGCAGGTCATAAGGGCAGGATATTTTTAAGTACGGAACACTCGAATGCATTCAGATATTTTAATCATTTTCCCGAGAAAGGCGATCTTATACTGAATGATAATATCAGCATTACAGATGAATTTAGTAATGACTATCCAATTGATAACAAGGGTATACAGACGCCTTTTAAAGACATTTATTTCAACTTGGGAAGCTCAGATGTTAAGAAATACACGTTAACCATCCCGCAATTGATGAGTGTCGGTCATGAGGAAGCCAATTTCTCGATCAACGTTCCGGACGGACAAGAAGGTCAATTAAACCAATCCTTCGACATAGCTGGTTACTCAGTAGAACTGACTAAATTCAAAAAATTCAAGTCACCAGATAACAGAGACCTGATAGAGATATATGTAGAGATGCCAAACACGCAACAGCTGAATCGTTCTTTAAAGGATTTCGATGTTTCCATAGATACTACACTTGGATCGTACAAGGCACGTGATGCAACAACTGGCGTGTTGAAATCTTTCTCGGTTAGTTATGATCCTAACGACTCGGGAAAACTGGATGTTACTGTATCCAAATCGATTATTGATATGAAGGGGCCATGGAAAATTGAAATAGCAGCAGATAAATTTAAGAGCAAACAGGTCGTCGAACACGAATAAGAGCAGAGATCTCTGGTCTAAATGATCATGGCGACTGCATGTACTAAAATGGAAGTTTGAATTCCCGTCGTTAAGAAGCCTAGTATTTAGAAAAGAGAGCAACACGAGTGACTGCCACTCCCGGGCGGCAGCATATCCGGGGAAATAAAAGCATTAAAAATGAGCTGGCGGGGACATACCGCCAGCTTATTTTCGTGCCGTATCATATTGCAGGCATGTTAGTATAAAGATGCCGGTTCCGTCGGCTGGATCGGGACACCTCACGCGACTCCCGGCGCGAGGTGCTCGGTCATACGTCGGCCGGATTTATTCTCGTTCTCCTGCCGCATATTCACCTGGACTGACGTCCATCACTTCTCTGGAAGGCTGGATCAGCGACATTTCGAACCTGCAAGGCCAATGCACGTCCGGCGCCATCTCCCCATTCAGCAAGCCGGCGATCGTTTCGCCGTCGCTCACCGGTACATCCGCTTCAAACAAGTAGGCTGCGACATTGAATGCATGCCGTGACACGTCATTCGGATCCAATGTATGAAAGTGGTACTGGACATCCGGAAGGCCGAGTGCAAAGAGACCGAGTGAATCGATCAAGCTGTCTTCGGTCCCATGAATGGTAAAATAGCGGATATTCATGCCGAACTGCAAGAACCGCGCAGCTCCTTCGTACGGATTATCCACAATTTCGGCCGTATGCAGCAATTTCCCGCTTGATGGAATCCAGATCGCTTTGCAGGTCGGGAACAGGCTTACGGCAGCCTCCAGCCAATCCGCCAATAAGGCGCTGCGCGATTTATAGTCCAGCCCCGCCGCCATAAAGTCGCTGATCAGCAGCTTATAGCGGCATTTTTCCAGAACGTCCTCGGCATCCGGCATCGTCCAAAACTGGGTGCGCTCCAAGTCGGTAATCGTCTCCGGTTGAAAAGGAGTAACGTCTGCCATCATCACCTGAGCTGGCAAGTTCCCTTCCTGGTAAGCTACTTTATAAGCCTCTACGGCAAACGACGACAATGCGCCATCTGCCGACACGGTTTCCGTTTTCCCGCATCGGGTTTCTAACGCGTTCCGAACGGCTTCCGCATTCGGCCGTTCCACTTTCTCCTCAAACAGCAGATACATTTGAAATAACCGCTGAAACTCACTTTGTTCATCCAAATCTTGCTGAAGCACGCGTCCGCTCTCCATTCTACCCTACCACTCCGTTCGTATGTCGTTCCCTTCTACTATAGAGATTGCCGCACGGTTCACGCAAGTCCGACCAGGAAATTGATTCCAAAGTCGGATCTATGGGGGTTACAGCCTTTCCCAAATCCGAAATCCCATCTCCGCCTTACGCCTATCAAAGCAGTCGGGTGAAACTGGACCTTCTGTAGCCCCGTCAACAAATAGCGAAAAACATGGGAGAGGACGAACACCATTTTTTACAATGCGGAATATACAAATGAATAGGCACTTATCCCAACCATGCTTATTCAGTAAACTTTGCGAATCTGAATAGGCACAAAGGAGTGTTTCAAGTTGGTAGTAAAATCATCTCACTATTTTGCCCATGGCAACACTGCGCACGGAGCTCATTTCTTGTATACGTCCGCATTTGATGGGCTGAACAAGATATTTGTCCTTACGGGGCCCCAAGGTACGGGGAAATCGACGGTCATTCAAAGCTTGGCGGATAGCCTGCTGGATAAAGGCTTGCATGTGCAATGCTTCCACTCTCCTCTCCGTCCCGACCAACTGGATGGCATCATTTTAACGGAATTGAAGGTTGGTATTGTTGACGGGCGAGTCTGTAGGGGGACTTCGGATAGCGGGGCCGGTGAAATCGTCTTTATTCATTTCGAGGAAGCGTTTGATAACAGCCTTATTTTACCGGAACACTTCATAACGATAGAAGATCTTAGAGGAAAGCTTGAGAGCGCCTATTCAAAAGCGTATGAAACGTTCGCAATGGCATTGCAGATTCATGACGAGTGGGAAAAATATTATATCGAAAATATGGATTTCTCGAAGGCCGACCAGGTTTCGCAGGATTTGATTCAAGAATTATATGCCGGTCATGAAAGCGATACGCCAACCGCTTCGCGCCACTTATTTTTCGGAGCTGCGACTCCGAGGGGGGCATTCGATTTTATTCAAAGCTTGACCGCTCAGCTGGAAAGACGGATTTTCATCAAAGGAAGGGCGGGATCTGGTAAATCGACTCTGCTGAAAAAGCTTGCCTCCGTTGCCGAAAAGAAAGGAATCGATGTGCAAGTGTTTCATTGCGGCTTTGATCCGAACAGTTTGGATATGTTGATATTCCCGAAGCTTCAAACAGCTATCTTCGACAGCACCGCTCCACATGAATACTTTCCAGATCGGGACGGGGATGAGATCCTGGATATGTATACACGGACTATAGCTCCTGGAACAGATGAAGCTCACGCTGCTGAAATAGCCGGTATCAAAGCACGCTATTCGGCAAAAATGAAAGAGGCCACCTCCCATCTGGCGGAAGCCGAAGCCATCGATTCTCATATGAAGGCCTACTATGTTGCAGCCACAGATTTTTCGATCGTAGAGAAACTCCATCTGCAATTACAGTCCGAATTGAATGAACTGATCAGCTCAATTCAGCTTTCAAAATAAAGATACAACCCAAAAGCGTTCTATTTCTGACGGGGCTCAGCAGTCTAATGCAAACTGATCCCCGTTTGAAATTGAATCTGCTTCCACTTCTCCTATGGCCTTCTCCAAAACGACTGCGCGTGCGGGACTGCAACGGAGTGCTCTCCCTTTATTCATGAATACATCTCTATTATATGCGTGTACATTCGCCGTTTTCTCGTAGATGCGAGACACACTTTAACGTGTGTCGTATGTAGAGATATTTTTATTATGGTTACCGATTTGCATCCAAATTTCGCCTTTACTTATGATAAGACTCTCCCCGATTAATCTTCACCGCACGTACACCTGCTCCACCAACACCAGTCGCCGTTTCAGGGAAATTTCGGTACATATATCATATGCTAATGGGATGGACTGCAAGCATCTCGGCAACGGCGTCGTCCAACTGTGTTATGCGACCGAAAGAATATTTATGGGAAAATATCCCTATTTACTAAGCGGTAGAATAGAAGTACTATAAATCTAGATGTTTCCATAATTAAACAAATTAAAGTTTTTTTGGATGAATATCAAAATAAATAGAAAAGAGGATCGAACAAATGAATCTATTCAGAGTCATATCAGGAATGGCATTATCCTCCGTAATTTTACTAGCTCTTTCTTCCAGTGCATTTGCTCAACCAGTGAGTCAGGGAACGGAGGGAACGTCCGATGTCTCAGTAACATTGGACGGAAAGACAACTCGATTTACCAGTTCAGAAATTACAAAACTGGCGGAATTGAACAATGTCGATCCTAATGAACTGAGGAAGGCGATTGAAAGTGGACCGGATGCAGAAGGAAGATTTTCTCCATTTTCACAGCTTGCTATCAAAAACGTAATTACGACAGAACAGGCAAATAAATCTGATGCGAGTAAGCTATCCTCTACGGGGGTACCTCTCGTTGAGCCTATAACTGCAAGTGAAACGTCAATGGTGAGTCCTCTAGCCACCTCATATTCCAAGACGAACCAAGACTCCACGGCATACAATTGGACAGGTAACAATACAGCGAATGGTAACGTGCCGGTGCTAGGGATTTGTGCCGTCCATAGGAATAAAGATCTCGGTGGCAGCGACTACAAACCCGTTATTCCTTTTGGTACACAGTTAACTACAAACAAGAGCATTTGGTTGCCTGACGGTGTCAGCTACACAAGCACATTTAAAGTAGATGATACAGGCTCTGGTCCGAAAAGGACAGATTATTGGATCGATATCTACTATCATAAGGATACCGCCTCCGCAATTAAATATGGCATCATCAAACTTGATTATACTTATTCGTTGTAAAACTAAAATTACTTGAGCCTTGCAGAAATATCGCCGTCCACTAATGGACGGTTAACGCGGAAATTTAGAAATTTCATCGAGAAATTAAAAGGGAGAAGGGACATCGCCTTTGGAGTGAGAACTTGTCGGTTACCACGCCCACAATTCCCTACAAAAGGAGATGACCCGCTCCCTTTTCCGAGTTTCTTAAACCGCGCTCCATAAAATACAACCTAGGAGAAGAAACCTTGTTAAAGAATAAGTACATCGGCATAGGCCTTACTATATTGATCGCGAGTATGGTCTTCCTATTATACGCTCTCAAGATCGGTCCGCTTAACGGTCCTGCCCAAAAACCAGTGGAGCGGGCACTGTCAACAACCAGTGAGAAGACCGATGAAAAGAAATACTTAACCGCAATGGAAGCGTGGCGCCTTGGATACGAGGAGGCAAAGAAGCATACGGAAGAAGAACCATTGCTTATTGACTTGACAAGCACGGATAGTGTTGTTGTACCCCAAGAGAGAAACGATGGTATGGACGGAAAAAGGAATGCGTGGAACGTTCTTTTTGGCAGCAGAAATGGAAGTATTAGTATTCTGATATCGATCCGAAATGGAAAAGCCACTGCTGATAATGTAAAAAAGAACAAGACCAATTTACTTATGAAAGGGCAGTATGCTATTTCTGATGTGAAAATTGATTCTCCCGAGGTAGTCAAAAAAGCTATTGAAGTACTGGGTATGCAGCCAGGGAATCCTCAAATAGAGGATGACTGGATTAAGGGTTATCATTTTAATATCGCCGGATTTATTACTGACCCCAAATCCTCCAAATCGCGTTTACTTCTAAGAGTTACGGGCATCTCACCGAATTCTCCCAACAATGAGAATGACAGCTTAAGGATGAACGTATTCTTTGATGTCATCACAGGCAAGATATTGAGCGCCAGCGAAATGACTGGCTACGACAAGGATGGCCGTACTAACTGGAGGGATATTAAGCTAAAACATTGAGGACTTCTGGCGATCGACAAGGACAACTATCCTAATTGATCCGGCATCAAGACCCCTTTCAAGGGGTCTTTTTTGAATCACAAAGGGGTAAGTGATCCACTCCCCCAATCCAGCTAAAAAAGCGTCAAGGACATTGAAATGTTCTTTGACGCTTCCCTTAGTGAAGATTTCGCCCTACTTATGATAAGGTTCACCATATCATCTATAAAGCGAACTTTGGACTGTCAACAGTAAATC